>JAWBJM010000005.1:0-46661 GCA_038832545.1 Pyrobaculum sp. | reverse complement strand
GGGTAGATAAAATATGCAGTCTCTAACTCAGTCTTGACCCCCTCCACGTAGGCCCTCACAATTGTGATCTTCTCCCCCACGCTTTGGTAAGGCCCCCCCGCCTTTACTACAACCTCGCCTTCTGTAGCCGTCCCATTTTCCCTCATAGACTCTACCCAATTTCTCTTGTCCAGTATGTACCACCTAGCCCTTCTATATTCCACTACGCCTAACTCACGCCTCCAGTTGAAAAATTTAAAACGTCTCACACGGTCTACTACAAAGCGACTCTCTACTAGAGGAGTCTCTACGGGAACAGCCTCTCCACATGCTTTGTGGTAAAATTTATTTCTATCTACGCCGCTTGCGTGACGGTAAGTTTTTACAAAGGCAGAGCCCGCGGGGCCGAGCCCTAAGACTTTTACTTTTTTCATGCAGACATGCCGGGCTCAAAACTCCACTCGTAATATTCGCTTATCTCTCTTAAAATTAAGTCATCTCTAATAATGTCTCTAATAGACAACACGCCGTGGAGCTTCCCCTCTCTAGTCACTACGACATGTCGAATTCTATATTTATTCAACACCTCTGCGGCTTTAGCCACGTTTTCTTTATAGTCGAGCGTAATTACGTTTTTAGTAGCTATGACTTCACAAGGCTTATCTAAGTCTACGTCGTATGCAACAGCCTTCACAATGTCTCGTTCAGAGACCACACCCACTACTTTATACGGGTCGTCGGGACTCACCAACACCACGAGGCCTACTTTTCTCTCTGTCATGAGGCGAGCCACTTCTCTAATAGTGGCTGTGGGGTATGTTTTAACTACATTAATTTTTACAAAATCGCCAAGCATATATATACATACGACGTACTTAAAAAATATATGTCCCACACTCTTTGAAATAAGTGGACAAGATTAGAAGTGAAGAATTAGAACACCTTGTAGAACTGGCCAAATTAAAAGCGGCTGTAGAGTCGGAATACTTAAAGGAGTTTATAGACGGCGTAATTAGAGAGACTTATCTAAGACTTAAAATTTTTGACGTGTTGTCTCTCCCAGAGGTGGCTCTCGAACCCTCTGAGAAAAAGCCGCTGGAGCAAGTGGTGAGGGCGTTAGAAGAGATGTGTAGAAGATATGAGGGACACCTCGCCGAAGTTAAAAAACTCAGAGAGTTGGCAAAGACGCCTTTGGAGTTAGAACTAGTCGCAGCTTTAGAGAAATCTCTAGAGAGATCTCACGTCAATATTAGAATGCTTATAAACGCCTTGACTGAGTCAAGGAGGTAATTTCATCACCACTCTCCTCACCACTCTGCCGTCTGGGAGTTTAAACAAAGCCACCACTACGCCCGGCTTCCCCGGGGGCTGTAAAACCCAAGCCTTTATCGGCTTTAGGTAGTACCTCCTCTCGCCGACGACTATTTCGTATTCTCTATTGAGTATATCTTCAGCCACGTATAGACTAACGTCGAGGTATAAAAACACTTACTTTAACGTTGAGGCTGTTTTGAGATATTCTAAAAACCCCACTACGCTGAATTTTAGATAGAACTCTAGATAAAGCCCCCCTTTCTCAACTACTTTAGCAACATTTTCGTCAGATTTTGTTAATAAATACAAAGCGTCGTCTGGCGGCATATCTAGTCTATCCCGTAGTGTCTCTACCCAAGTCTTTACTTGTTCTTGGTGTTGTTTCAATAGTTCTACATTACGCGTACATGAGTAATGGGGGAAACATAAAGTATCTATAGAAAGCCCCCTTAGTCTATCTAAAGACTGGAGGTAGAGGTCTAATTTAAATGGAGGGGGCGTAGTTGGAATAATAACGTCGAGCTCAGGTATATACACCCCCGCGCCGTCGCCTACGAAAAGCACGGCCTTGTCTTTATAATAATACATAACGTGGTGTGGGGCATGGCCCGGCGTGTGGATCGCCTCTAAGGCGTCTAAAACCAAGGCGCCGTCTTTCACTGACTTTACTTCACTAGCGGGCGCCGGGGGGCCAAACATCTCGGCGAAGACGCCGAGGACTGCTCTACTCGACTCGTACAGTCTAGAGGGGTCTAATACATGTTCTGTATACCTCTCGTGGGCGTAAACAGGCTTTTGAAAATGTCCCGCAGAGCCGCAGTGGTCTAGGTGTAGGTGGGTACACACCACGGCGTCGACTTCAAGAGGGCTGTATAACGACGCCGGGCCTGGGTCTACTACGAACTTAACCCCGCCTACGTTTAAGACATATGTAGTGACCAAGGGGGCCCCCGCTAGATATTTAGTAATTACCTCCATGTGGATACAGAAACGGGGAGGTATTAAACAAAGACTGCGAAAAATTTTTAAATGTGGGACAAGAAGTAGCCGCCCCGGCGCCACGGGGAGCCGTAGATGAGCTACTCCAACCGGTAGTCTAGCCCGGTCAAAGGCGGCGCCGGCTATGGATGCGGGCCTCTCGAGCCCGTGACCCGGGTTCAAATCCCGGCCGGGGCATTAGAGACAGAGTATATATAAACCACGGTGTAATTCTCACTGTGTCTATTAGGTCGCCTTTTGTAGTAGTGATGGGCCACGTCGACGTGGGGAAGACTTTGTTATTAGACAAAATCAGAGGCACCTCTGTGGCGTATAGAGAGCCGGGTATGATTACACAACACATAGGTATGAGCTTCGTCCCGTGGCAGGCTGTTGAGAAATTTGCAGGTCCCCTAGTAGATAGACTTAAACTAAGGGGGAGGATTTGGATCCCCGGCTTTCTCTTTATAGACACCCCCGGCCACGCCGCTTTTTCAAATCTACGTAAGAGAGGGGGCTCTGTGGCCGACTTGGCGATTTTAGTAGTAGACATAACCTCAGGCCTAGAGGACCAAGGCGTGGAGTCTTTAAAACTTATCCAAAGCAGAGGGGTGCCCTTCGTCATAGCTGCGAATAAATTAGATAGAATATACGGCTGGCGATCTGTAGAAAATAGGCCTTTTCTAATGGCGGTGGAGGATCAAGAATGGCACGCCGTGGCTACTCTTGAAGAGAGAATTGGGAAGCTGGCTGATCAATTGTCTAGATACGGCCTAGAGGCCGATAGATACGACAGAGTGAGAGACTTCTCTAGACAAATCCCCATAGTCCCCACGAGTGCAGTGACTGGCGAAGGCGTTGCTGACTTACTACTAGTCCTCGCCGGAGTCAGCCAGAGATTTATACCAAGAGACCGTCTAATAGTGAAAGACGGCCCAGCCCGCGGCGTCGTTATGGAAGTAAAAGAAGAGAGAGGACTGGGGGTAGTGGCCGACGCTATTTTATACGACGGGAGGTTGAGAAAAGGCGATATTATCGTCTCAGCTGGTATCGAAGGCCCTAGAGAGGCTAGAGTTAGAATGATAATAATGCCGAAGCCGTTAGAAGAGATGAGAGACCCAGAGGATAGATATCTTGCAGTAGAGGAGGCAAAGGCGGCGGCAGGCGTTAGGATTGTGGCAGATGGACTAGAGGGGGTGGTGGCTGGCGCCCCGTTGTTGGCTGTGTGGAACCTTGGCGAGTTACAACAAGTATTAAAAACAGTGGGGGAGGAGATCGCCGAGATAAAAATAGAATCTGACAGAGAGGGGGTCATCGTGAGGGCGGACACCTTCGGCACGTTAGAGAGCACAGTGCTCTTCTTGAGGCAGCAGGGTGTACCTGTGAGAAAAGCAGACGTGGGTCCCCCCACTCATAAAGACGTGGTGGAGGCTCTCTTAAGTAGGAGGAAGAACTCTGCCTACGGCGTAATACTGGCCTTTAATGTAAAAATCCCACCTGAAGTTGAAAAAGAGGCTATGTCGTCTGGTATAAAAATTATAAAAGGAGAGATTCTCTACCGAATTTTCGACGAATATATAAAGTGGTCCCAAGAAGTGAAGACAAAGACTGTGGAGCAGATACTTTCTCAATTAACCCGGCCAGGCAAGATACAAATACTACCAGGTTATGTATTTAGGAGAAGCGACCCGGCGATAGTGGGGGTAAAGGTGTTGGCGGGCACTGTGAAGCCAGGCGTGACATTGGTGAAAGAGGGCAGAGAGGTTGGCAGAGTGATGCAGATACAAAAATCTGGCAAGTCAGTCCCAGAGATCTCCGCCGGCGACGAGGCGGCTATTTCTATACACGGCGATGTAACTATCGGTAGGCAGATAAAAGAGGGAGACGTACTCTATGTACGCGTCCCAGACGAACAAGCAAGGCAGTGGATATTTCACTATCGACAGTATCTAAGAGACGACGAGTTAAAGGCGTTGGAAGAATACCTCAAATCTAGGAAGAAATAGTGCGGGGGGTGGGATTTGAACCCACGCAGGCCTACGCCACAGGGTCTCTCACACAGGACTTGAGCCCTGCCCCTTTGGCCTGGCTCGGGCACCCCCGCTTGTTGTACTATATACACGAGAATTTAAGTTTTTCCACTGTATAACACTTATAAATGTCTAAGTTGTAAGGGGTATGGTAGAGGCGTTTGTGTTTATAAATACAGAAATTGGGGCAGAGGACGAGGTAATGGACGCTTTGTTAAAACTGCCGGAGGTCAAAGAGGCAATGATTGTATACGGCCCCTACGACTTAGTCATTAAGATAAATACAGACACGGCAGAAAATTTAAGAAAACTCATAAGTGAAAAAATACGTAAGATGCCTAAGATAAAGAGCACGACGACGTTAATAATTGCTAAGTCTATTGTGAAGTAGCCTCGGTTTTTGTAAGTTTTTCAATTTCTTTCACCCCCAGCGCTATCGCCGGCGGACCTGTATAGCCAGGTGGGTACACCACCACGGCGTTTATTTGAACAATTGTGTCAGATATAGTGTTGCCCCTCACTAACTTCTTCTTCCTTAGGCCTCTCTTCGGCGGGTGGTACCCCGGCGGACCGTCTGCGAGGATGTGCTTCTTCACTGGGCCGGGCACGCCTGGATGCATAGGTGCGCCTTCGATGCCGCTGCCGCCGGTTATTCTCACCTTCGCCCCCCTTGGCAGTTCTACCAAGTCTTTCAACACTACTCCATCTATCTCATCTCCAATTTTCAGCCCTACAAATCTCTGGGCCAGGGGGTCTTTTATCTCAAATTGTCTAGCCTTCCCCGAGATGGGGTCTGAGAGCACTAGTTTAAAAGTGGGCATAGAGGCGTGGGTGCCTTGGTTTAAAAACATTTCTTTTTTCCAAACTGTGGAGATGGTAGTCCCTATATGTGGTCCATGGGACGTCTTTGAAGACGTGACTATTATTGTAAAAGAGAGTCTAGTCCTCGCCGTGGGCAAGACCCAGGCGGGGTTTGAAGAGAGAGTTGTAGAGATCAATGATGTATTGGACTTAGTGACGCCCTACGTAAATTTATACGACTACTTTGCGAAAAAAATAGGGGAAGCCCTAGGGGTTAGCTATAATGTAGAGCAGAGAGATATTGTAGACTGGCTCAGAGGCCATGTAGCGTTTATAGACCTAGCAAGTGCCAAATGGGGGAAGTTAATAGACAAAGTGGGGCCTTTCTCTGTGAGGAAAATGTTAAAGAGAGTGTACATGCCCTACATTGGACATACACTATCTTTGACATACGTGGCGTATCCATATCCAGACGCCGTTGTTTATGCTGAGAATAAGGGCAGAGTAATGGCCATTGGCAGTGTGGTAGTGGAGTGGGGCGGAGTGAGGGTGGCAGCGGCAGGTATTAGGACATTGCCCGGCGCCCTGCTATTAGCTCAAGCATCTCCGAATTTAATGCCTACGTTAGAAAATTTAAAAAAGGCGTTGGAGGAGTTTATAAATAACTTTACGTCTATTTCACAGTGTCGGTGAAGTCAAAAGCCAACTCACCCCACTCCTTTGTCTTAGCTTTGACGTAGATTTTATGCACGCCGGGGGTTAATTCCACGCCTTGAAGAACAATCGTCACTTCGTCTCTTACGTTAAACTTCTGGCCGGAGGCGGCTAAGTCCGACACAGACCTTTTCTGCCCCCCAGCTACGACATATATCATGTCAGAGGCCACATTTGAATTATCCACAGCCACCTCGAGGCCAATTACAGTGGCGGGCGCTAGAGAGTTTCGTAGTTTAAACGAAGCGCCTTCTGGGGTGTTTGTCAAACTCCCTTGTACATATAGCTGTCGAAGTACCGATGGCGGCAGCATTAGTATAACCATAGTGCTAATTAATATACCTCACCTCAGCCAAAAAAATAAATAATTTACTAATTTCTATGTTTCCCGCGGAAAAACTAAAGAAGTTAATCGAAGGGGGGTATGAGGTAGAGAGACGTGGAGATGAAGTGTATATATATTACACCACGCCCACGCTAGGAGAGGCAGCCTCAGACTCCAGCCTTGGCGGAGAGCGGCGTAGGTATACACTAAAGGGGGTCTTAGAGGGGGGCTACGTCAAAATTGTAGAGGCGTACGTAGAAGAAGAGGGCGGCAGAAGGAGAGTAGACATAAGAGATTTAGAGCTGTGGATTAACTACTTAAAAAGTTTATAAAAATGTGTATAGATTCCTAACACCCCCTGCGGGGGGCAGATGGGCGGCGGACACCATAGGCGGCCCCGCCGCGACTATATCAACAAAGGCTTTGCAAGCTCTAAGATCTTCTGATATGGGTCTTTTGCCTTCACCACGGCGCTGGCCACTAAAACTCCTCTAGTCCCAAGTCGTAGGGCCGCCTCTACGTCTTCGCCAGATTCTATACCCGCGCCAGTGATTACAACAACTGAAGGGAAGTGTCTATTTACTAACTCCACAGTCTTCACCACTGCGTCGGGTTTGTATTTTGACACGGCGCGTCCAGTGCCTATTAACTCAGGCGGCTCTACAGCCACGGCGTCTGGGCCGAGGGCCGCGACTGCTAATGAGGCAAGGGGGTCCGGGGCGCAGACTAATGTGTCAAGACCCAGAGCCTTGGCGGACTCTATAAACCGCGCCAATTTGTTCAACTCAAGAGGCCTCTCGCTGTGGTTTAACACCACTCCGGCGGCCCCCGACTCTTTTAAATTCTCCAACGCCACGTGCCCCGTGTAGGCGCCTCCCCTCTCCACGTCGGCGCCTTGGGCGTATACAGGAATCTCTACAGAAGAGGCCACGAGGGCCAAGTCTAAATGGCTGGGGGCCACCACTATCTCAACGCCTAACTCTCTCGCCGCCTTCTCAGCCGCCTTTGCTAACTCCACCGCCCTCCTCCCAGCCGCCTCTCTATACGCCTTAAAGTTTATAGCCAGTATGGGCACCCTCACGGAGTAGATATACAACTACTACTTTAAAACAGTGACTTCCACCACTCCAGCCACTGCGTAAAAAACACAAATACACCCACGCTTTACGGAAAATTTAGACGCTTTACAATACACAGAGGCGTGTTTATGGCACCAGAGCCTCTATACAAAAAAGGGGCCTTGAGACAATATACGACGTCGGTAACGGCCATGCCCCACTTGAGACTTACAACAACAGGCTTCAATAACCCAAGAGGGTTAAACACACAGTAGTCAAATACACAACCCCCCAGCTGTGGGGGAGAGACACACTATTTTACACACAATAAAACAGAATGTAACAAGTTTTTAAGTTTAGATGTAGTCAATAATGTGGATGTAGAGATTTTGAAAAAAACTCTGGTGGACTTAGCTAAGAGAGAGCCCGGGTTTCTCAGAGAACTTATTGAGTCGGTGTTTGACGGGAAGTCTTTAGTAGAGTTAATAACAAAAGACGAGCAGACTCTACATACGCTAGCCAACGCCATAGCCGCCAAAATCGCCATCCCGCTAGGCACAGCCACGAAAAAAGACTTAGAAGAGTTGAGAGAGACATTGTTAAAACACATAGAGCATATAGAAAAAACCATGGTGACTAAAGAGGAGGCGAGGCAGTTCGCCACGAGGGAAGAGTTGGCTAAACTTAACCGTAAGCTTGACGCGTTGGGGGCTAGATGGGGGGTCTTTAGCGAAGAGACGTTTAGGAGGGGGGTGGCGGAGCTTTTAGAGTCTGTGGGCTACGTAGTGGAGAAATGGCGCCATTTTGACGTAGATGGCTATGTCTTTGGCTTCCCCAGCGAGGTGGAGTTAGACATATTGGTTAGAGACGGTGTTAGGATAGCCGTTGAGATTAAGTCTTCAGTAGAGAGAGGAGACTTAACTACATTAAGGAAAAAAATAGAGCTTTATGAAAAGACCGTCGGCAAGATAGACAGAGTCTATATACTTACATACTACATCCACGACAGACAGCCAGAGAAAGTTAAAGAAAGCGCCAAAAAACTCGGCATAGAGATTGTAGAGCCAGAAGAAATAACGTAAGTCGCCGCCAAGGGAAGCCACAGGTCAAAGACAGTGAGCATATATATACGACTTCGTGAAATATCTGTGATTAGTAGAAGGAGGTTCTTGGCTGGGGGCCTCTCGGCGGCTGTTTTAACGGCGCTGGGCGGCCTCTACCTCTGGCGAAATTTAATACAATCGACAAGGGGCGAATACTTGCCTTATTCGAAGTGGTTAGAGGAGACGCATTCAGAGTTCTCAAACGGCGACGTAGTGTTGAAGTTTGTAGATGAGCAAAACAGACCACTCAACTTCGACATCTTTATCGTCTGGGAGCCCGGTGGAGAAGTCGAAGAGGCCTCTGTGAAAGGGGGAAGGCTGGTCCTGCCCCGGAGGAAGTTAGAAGAGAGAGTGGCTATGTGGGTAGAGGAACATAGACGCGCAGACACGCCTCCGCAAGTAGAGACGAGTCTATTTGTAATATTCCCCATCTCATTACAAGCCCAAGGCGTCCCGTACACCGCCGTGGCCGCCTCGCCTAGGTACTTAAACAGACGGTATGTAGTAAGAGGCCTGCAGAGACGGGATGTCAAGAGTTTCTCTGTTTGTCCAGAGGGGAGAGTTTTATATGTAAGTGACGCAAATTTGAGAGAGTACGTCCCGGCGGTGGCGGCGTTTAATAGATCCTCTAAAGCGTTTATTGAAAGTGTGGACTCTAGCTATCATGTTTACGGCAGCGCCTTACGTTTTAGAGTCTACGGCGGCACTTCGTTGGGGCGTGGGACTAGTTTTAGAATTTGGAATAGCCCAACCTGGAGCACTGGCGATTTGAAATCTTGGGGTGGCGCTGGCCGTATACCTAGAGGACTTGATGAAGACGTAGCTGTGATGTTTTACAACACTGTCTGGCGTTATATAGTGTATGAGGTATATGATATATATACATGTACTCCAATAGACACGAGGGCGGACTTATATCTATTAAACATAGCTTTTGAAAGTGGGAAGATAGCTTTGAGGACTACTGACCGCCCGCCGCTGGTTGTTTTAGACAACAGTGTGGTTTCAGAGGGGATAGACTATCAAGGCGTAGACGGGAAATTAGGTGATGGTAATATGTTGCGGTATGTAGATATTATGATGAGTGAGCCGTTGATTGAGGCTAGTTCCAATATAAGACTTGGGGGAGGGTGGAACGTTGGCAGTATACTCCACTTCCTCGGCTATCCACTAAGTCAATTCCTACGTGGTTTGTATATAGGCTTTTCGTTTGAAGTATTCGGCGGCGTGGCTAACTACGTATCTACAATAAATACTGACGCCGACGTTGGCGTTAAATACCGCTTGGAGGTTAGGAGGGCTGAATATGTCCACTATTTAAAAGACTATGTGTTTAGGCCTCTGAGTGTGGCGGCTACTTTAGTGGATTAGTTTTATTTCTTCTCGGCGCGCCAGTCTACTAACGTGCGTACTTCCCTCCCCCTCATTTTCATTACGTATGCTGTTGCAGATAGAGCTGCGGCTACTCCCATGGCTGCTGATATCACCGCCTGTTTGTAGGGGTAGGCCACTATGTCTCCCGCGGCGAAGACGCCCGGCGTCTTGGTCTTGCCTTCCCAATCTGCTATTATCTCCCCCCTCTCGTTTAGATCTACTAAGTGTTTTACAAAATCGCTTTTCGTGACGTAGCCCACTTCTATAAAGACCGCCGAAACTGGTATCTCTTGAGTCTCTCCCGTCTTTCTATTCTTAACTACAATAGATTTCACTCTTACATCGCCTTTTATCTCCACAACTTCTGTATTGGGTAGAAACACCGCCTTGCCGAGTCTCTTGACTTGTTCTAAAAACTCTTCGTCGTGTATTGGAACGTCTGAGGGGTATATCCAATAAAATCTATTGGCCACAGAGGATAGTATTGTAACTGGCTCTCTCGCCAAGTCGCCCCAGCTCACAAGTGCAATGTCTTGTCCTTTGAAGAAAGGCGCGTCGCAGATAGTGCAGTAAGAGACTCCTCTATTTTTAAACTTCGACTCCCCCGGGACGTTTAATTCTTTTGGCGTTTTTCCAAAGGCCAATATCACGGCGAGTGATGTATACTCGTCTCCCCCCTCGGTCTTTATTAGAAATCGGTCGCCTAATTTCTCTACAGATTTAACTTCGTCGAATATTATCTCGGCGCCGAAAGTTCTAGCTTGTTGTTCCACTCTCTTGGCCAGCTCGGGGCCTGAGATTTTTGTAATTGCTGGGTAGTTCTCTATTAAGGTAGTCATATTTAACTGTCCGCCTAGGTCTCTACTAATGACTAAAGTCTTTAGCCTCTGCCGCGAGGCGTATAGCGCCGCGGAGAGGCCGGCTATGCCGGCACCTATTATAATTATGTCGTAGTCCATGGCACGTATGAGACATGTATTTATAAATGTAGAAAAGCTTTTATATACGTGAGTTAAGGCGGTAGATGTCTTCAAAAGGGCAAGAGGCTCAGAAGGGGAAACAAGGCTGGATAACCCCCACTGTGATACCGCCAGAGGAGTGGGCGTCGTTTAGATACAGAGGCAAGACGTTAGAAGAGCTTCTCAATATGTCCATGGACGAATTTATTAAACTACTGCCCGCCCGCCAGAGGAGGAGTTTGAGGAGGGGACTTAAGCCAGAGCATAGAAAACTATTAGAGAAGATTAGAAAGGCGAAGAAATTAGCGGCACAGGGCAAGAAAGTGACTATAAAGACTCATTGTAGAGATATGATAATACTGCCTGAGATGGTTGGCTTAACTATACAAGTCTACAACGGCATTACGTACATACCCGTCTACATATCTCCATGGCATATTGGCCACTACCTAGGCGAATTCGCCCTCACTACAAAAGTGGTGCAACACGGCGAGCCCGGCCTCAAGGCCACGAGGTCCTCACTACACATCGCCGCGAAGTAGTATGACGTCTATAAAACTCCAGTCTAGGCCTAAGGTGGGCGACGTCTTTACAATGCCGAACGGCAAGAAGATAAAAGTGAGAAATATAGGAATTCCGTATATACTGCCGCCAGTCTCTGTCTGCGACGACTCTCTATGCCCTTGGCATGGGCATCTAAAAGTTAGGCTAAAACTCCTCGAGGTCACTGTGGAAAAGGTGAGAATGCACAAAGCCGCCGTAGTCACCCACGAATGGGTCCATTACATTAGGAAGTACAACCGCTATGAGAGAAGGAGGAGGAGAATGACTGTCAGAGTGCCGGAGTGTATAGAAGTGAAGCCAGGAGATCGAGTCATTATTGCAGAGACGAGAACTCTGTCAAAAACTATAGCTTGGGTCGTCGTTGGGAAGAAAGAAGACGTAGTCGAGTGGAAGGCAAAGCACGAAGTACTACAGGAGTGAGTTACACAGTTCTAGTTGATACGAGAGAACATAATGAAGAGATAATTAGAGCTATAAAAGAAAGCGGCTGCGGCGTAATTAAGACTAAACTCGAAGTTGGAGACTACTCGGCGGGCGGTTTTATATTTGAGAGAAAGAGCGTGTCAGATTTTGTAAATTCAATAATAGACGGGAGGTTGTTTAGCCAGTTAGAGAAATTGAGAATTTCTGAAATGAGGCCTGTGGTGATTATAGAGGGAGATCTATGGAGAGAGTTACAACATCGAGATGTCTCGCCCAACGCAGTGCTGGGGGCGCAGCTCGCCATTTATACAATGGGCGTATGTATAATACATACAGCAGATCCGATTCATACAGGCTCTCTACTCTGCATTGCGGCTAAGAGGGGGCGGGGTGGAGTCAAGACGCCCACTGTAAAAAAGTCGAGAGACATAAAGACTCTACAGATTTCACTACTGGCCTCGCTGCCAGGCGTAGGCCCGAGGAGGGCTGAGGAGTTGTTAAAAAAGTACGGCACACCACTAAACGCTATACTAAACTACAAGACGTGGGAGATAGACGAGAAAAGACACAGAGTTATAAAACGAGTTTTAGAGACTCCCTACGGAGGTGAGTCGTCACTAGAGAAGTTTCTATAGGAAAGACGCCACTCAAGCCCCAGGTCAACCTCTCTAATTTCACACATAGGCGGGTTTTTTAAAGTTTTGACGTAGACCTCTGCGAGGGGCGTGACGATTCTCTCGCCGCCTTTTACGTCGACTAGGGCAAAAAACGGCGTGTAGCCAAGCCCCCACTCATAGCCGTGGAGAAAACTCCACCAGAAAACAGCCACGGGCTCTAACTTTTTAAATACGTTAGACATTGCACATAGGTAGCGGTATCGAAATTCTTCATCTCTTGTAGATACTCCAAACTCTGTGACGGCGAGGGGGGTCCACGCCTTTAGTTCTAACAACGCCTCGGGTTTTAATACGTATCTAAAAGTAAATTTAACAAATTTACTTACTACATAGAAATTTATAGATGTATAATCCATATTTTTAAAAAGTTTTAGAAATTTTCTATTTATATTATTTAAAATACTTATTACTGGTTTAAAAAATATGTGATGTGTTTCAAATTTTGTATATGAATACGTATATGACGTAGTTATATTATACGACTTTAATAAATCTCTAGCCTCTAAAATAACTTCTATAATATTCTTCTCAACTTTTTGCATATGTTTAATTGAGAGAAAGCCGTAGGGAGGCAAGTCCCCCTTTATATATGCCAAAAATGTATACATATTAGGCTCGTTGAATATTAAAGCGACGTCTATCACATCGCCAAGCTCTCTGCCCACTAAGTCTACATATTCTAAAAATCTTTTGGCTACGTATCTACTCTCCCAACCCCCATATCTCCACACCCAACGGGGGTTAGTAAAGTGGTGGAGAGTAACCCAAGTCTTGAGGCCTCTCTCCTTGATGTATTTTAGATATTCAAAAAACAGCCTCACCGCCTCTTTGTCATATGACTTCTCTCTCGGCTCAACCAGAGCCCACTCTATACCCGTCCTAAAGGCCTCTAGGCCTAGGCCTTTGGCGAGGTCTATATCCTCTCTATAGTGGAAGAGATGGAGCGCCCCAGCCTCGTCTGGCAAGTCACACTTACAAAAGCCAAAGTGTTGATATGGCGATACGGCGGCACCTGTGAGCACTATCTAAGAATTAACACTGAGGTATTTGCAGCAATGGCGACGGCTATAGAGGTGCTGTTGTACAATAGAGAAGAGGCGCCGTAGTAGCCTCTAGACAGTAAAATCACCATGTCGTAGTTATTTTCCGAAAGCTCTTTCACAATCTCCGAGGCCACAGTCTCACCCTCACCCATCATCCTCACTTTAAAAATATACTTCACCCCCTTTTTGTTCATATAGTCCTCTACTATGTTTTTCAATTGCTCCGCCGCCGTGTCTGTCTCACTAGAGGCGACGTATAGAAATATAATATCTGCGCCGTATCTCTCGCCGAAGTCGCTAGCTACGTTTAACAATTCTCTAAGCCTAGAGGGGCTCATAAGAGACACTGGCACTAATATACGTCTAAACTTGTAGGCCAGTTCGTAGAAAGGCTCGTCGCCCATATTCTACACTCCGTATTTTTTACCTTGTGTAATTAACTTTAGAGATCTGTCAGTCTTCTCTATAGACTTCCACTTATCTAATGTGCCGAAGACAGCTCTAACTACGTCTATATTCTCCGGCGTCACTATCGACTCTTGATGAACGCCGTACATTAAGTACAACTCGTTCCCAATCACAGACACAGAGTCTCTAAACAAAGCCACCTCTGGGAAGTCCCCCCTAGGCCTCCCCAAGTCTCTCGCGTACTCAATAATATGCGCCAGGCTTTGATAACCAGCGCCGACGTCTGCTAAGAAAATCCTCGGAGTTTTTACAAAAGCCTCAAGCACTACGTCTTTTGAATAGGTCGAGTCTAACTCAATATAGGCCATGTGCATATGCATAATTGTGACGGGCACAGCCACAGCCATTGTGACTATGTCGACGTTTTTCAAAATAGTCTTTACGTCAGGGCCGTGGTGGCTGGGGACAGAGGCCGGGTTCGGAACGACGTCGTTAATAGGGCCTTTCTTATGTTCTTTGGGGTCTGCGCCTCTCCGCGCTAGGAAAATCCTAGCTTTTTTTATACCAACGCCGTTTATCAACAAGGCAGTTAATACTCTAGTAATGCCCGTAGTGTTGCAGCTCACTACTCTTACATATCGCCTCCCTCTAGCCTCTTCGTAATTCGCCAAGGCGTTAAAACTCACCTCAGCCACGTCCTCCTCCTCTCCGCCTTGGAACACTACAGGTTTGTCAAACTTCTGGTAGTACTTCTCTTTATTTTCTCTACCCACGTCTTCGGGAGAGGCGTCTATTATTATATCGGATTTCTTAATTAAATCCTCTATAGTCCCCGCGGGCTCTATACCAGCTTTTTTAAACTTCTCAACTCTATCCGGCAGCGTGTATATTGAAAACCCCCTCGCCGCCGCCACTATCGCCTCGTAGTCAGGTGTCACTTTCAAAACGCCGGCCACTGCCATGTCGTCTTGTAAAGCCACTGCGTCTGCTATTCTTTTGCCAATTGTGCCGTATCCAACAATGCCTACTTTAATCATAGCCCAAACTTCTTGGCGGATTGTAGCAAGGCCTTTACCGCCGGCATCTCCTCCCCTCCGATTGTTTGTATAAAGGCGCGGCCGCCGGTAGATACGTGGTAAGCTTTTGACAACACGCCGGCTTTTTCAGCCGCCATAATAGTGTGGCCACCACCAATTATTAAATTTCTACTCACAGCAGTTTTTAACAACTCCACTGTCCCCACTGCGAATTTCTCATCTTCTATAAAGCCCATTGGCCCGCTGAATATCACAATCTCGCTCTGTCCTATCAATTCTTTAAACTTTATAACACTTAAGCGGCCGATATCCAAGGGGGCTTGTGTCAATGAGTATATATCTACGTCGAGTCTCCCACTACGACTAATTGCAAAATCCACGGGGGTGTGTACTCTCTCTCCGTATTTATTCAAAATCTGTCTAACTTTTTCAATATGTGGAATATAGCCGCCTTGTTCAACTATTTGCTTAAGCTGTGGATTGGCCACTCCGTATTTCGCCAACGCCGCCACAAACCCCACGAGCCCGCCCAACGCCACGTTTTCTACAAATCCATTCCGTAGTAGTTGTTCAATCGCTTTCAACGTGTCAGCGATCTTCGCCCCCCCAGCTATTAACAACACCCCACTCCCACGTTTTTCAAAAATTGTACTCAACGCCCTCAACTCTTTTTCGAAGACAGGCCCCATACATGAGGGCATCACCATGGGGAACCCCACTACGCTAGGCTGAGATCTATGGGCTACGGCAAATCCGTCGAAGATAAAGTAGTGGCCCAACGGCGCTAGTTTACGTACTAGAAAAGACTCGGCTTGAGCCTCGGGCACTTTCTCAATGACTTCCTCTGCCAACATCCTCACATTTTCTAAAAGGAGTATCTCTCCGTCGTTTAATTCTTTAATGGCACTACGGGCGGCGGGGCCAATTACGTCGTCGATAAACTTCACAGGCTTATCTAGGTACTTTTCAATATAGGGTTGGTGGACCTCGAGTGAAGTAAAGTCGTCTTGTCCGGGCCGCCCTTGGTGCGCCAACACCACCGCCCTGGCTCCTGTTTCAGAAACAATTTTTAATGTATATGAATGAGCTCTTATTCTAAAATCGTCTAATATTTTATTATTTACAATAGGAGAATTAATATCAATTCTAATAAATAGTATTTTACCTTTTTTTAGGCATTTGTCTATACTTGGTATTTGGTTGATTATATCATGAAGCAACATGAATATTAGTAAAAACAAGGTTAATAAGTATTACTGACCATACTCACTATTTAGATATACATAATATATATAGTAGCTCATTAAGTTATTAATAGGTGTCACTTACACTACATGCGTCTTGACAAATACAAAAACGCTCTAAAACAAACAGTCTCTGAGTTAGAGAAGAGAGGTGTAGAGTACGTACTTGTAGGCAGCGCCGTCTTGCCATTTGTATACAAAATAGAATACGACCCAGGCGACTTAGACATATTCATACTCAACAAGTCTACAGTTTTAGACAATGAACTTTTTGAAGAAATTGCTAGAGAAAACGACTGGGACTTTGGCACTTCAGACCACGGCACAATTTACTACGAGTTAATAATTGGGGGGGAGTCTGTAAGAGTGGACTTGTTAGAAAATATATTAGATATATACATCCCCCTAGATTTCTTTACAGAGTTGAAAGAAATTGAACTCAATAGTGTAAAAATAAAATCCATAGGGCTTGAAGAACTACTTGTCTTAAAGGCAAAAATTGCGACAAAAGAAGCTGAAGATTTTATAAATGAAGTAGCTAGACTAGTAATAGAAAATAATATAAAACTAAACTATTCAAAAATTAAAAAACTTGCTAGTCTATATCCAGAAGACACAGAGGGTATTTTAAAAAGATTAAGAAGAAACGGTATCTATATTGAATAAATTATAAAAAGTCACTACAGGGGTGGGATATGCGTTTGTTATATATCCACGCCGAGCGTTTTAAATGGGCTGCTAGAGAACCTGCGTTAGAAATACACGACGAGCCTACGTCGGGGTCTGTAGAGAACTCATTAGTAGTTTTTACAACAGTCGAGAAAGGCGATGTAGTAGAGGAAGAGTTTCTCGACAAAGTGGCACAAGATATAATTGACGTAGCCTCTAGAGTAAAGGCAGAAGCTATAGTCATATATCCCTACGCCCACCTTTCTAATGAATTAGCCAGGCCCTACATAGCTAGAGAGGTCTTAGATAGATTATATCAAATAGTCGGCAAGAGGTTTAAAGGCGTTGTGCACAAAGCGCCCTTTGGTTACTACAAGTCATTTGAAATTAAATGTATAGGACACCCCCTCGCAGAGCTTAGCCGCACGTTTAAACTAGAGAAAAAAACTGGCGAGAAAAAGACAGAGGAAAAGAGAGATTACTACGTCGTCTTGACGCCAGACGGGGGGGTGTACAAGCCAGAGGAGTTCAACTACGACAACTATCCAGACTTTAAGACTTTGGTAGAGAAAGAAGTGTATAGAAAAGAGCTGGGCGGAGGGGGAGAGCCTAAGTATCTAGACTATTTAAAGAAATTCGGCTTTGAGTGGGAGCCTATGTCAGACGTAGGCCATATGAGATACGCGCCGGAGGCAACTGTAATGATGGAGTTAGTAGAGGACTACGCATACACAGTGGCTAAGTCTCTAGACATACCTGTGTTTAAGATCCGGGGCACTAATATGTTTAGACTCTCGGAGTCGGCTATTGAGTCGCATGCAAAACTCTTCGGCGAGAGGCTTTATATAGTTGAGTCAGACACAGACTTAATCCTACGCTACGCCGCTTGTTTTCAACAATTCGCAATGGTGAAAGACTGGGTGATTAGCTACAAAAACCTACCCTTCGGCTTGTTGGAAATCGCAGACTCATACCGACATGAACAGCCGGGGGAGACAGTCCTTTTGTTTAGACTAAGGAGGTTCTACATGCCAGACCTCCACATATTTACAAAAGACTTGAGAGAGGCCATGGAGGTGACATTTAAACTACACCACGTAATCTTTAGAGAAATTGAGAGGCTGGGCAGGGCCTACGTCTCTCTATACAACGTCACAGAGGACTTCTACAACACGTACAGAGACTATTTAATTGAACTGGCCAAGAGAGAGGAGAAGCCTATATTAGTCAGAGTACTGCCGGGGCAGAAATATTACTGGGTCTTAAACGTAGAGTTTCACATAATAGACGAGTTGGGAAGGCCAAGGGAAGTGGCTACGTTTCAAATAGACGTGGGAAACGCCCAGAGATTTGGCATAAAATACGTAGACGAGAACAACCAAGTCAAATACCCAGTCATAATCCACACGGCAATTCTCGGCAGCGTGGAGAGATATCTCTACGCAGTTTTCGACACAGCCGCCATGTTAGAAAAACAAGGCAAAGCTCCCCGCCTCCCAACTTGGCTATCTCCAATACAAGTCAGAGTGATACCAATTACAAAAGAGAACTTAAAATACGCCGTCGAGGTAGCGGATAGATTAGAGCAAGAGGGGATAAGAGTTGACATAGACGACAGAGATGAGACTTTGTCAAAGAGGATAAGAGATGCAGAGATGCACTGGGTCCCCTATATATGTGTCGTGGGGGCTAGAGAAGAGAGGGAGAGAACAATTTCAGTTAGAGAACGGGGAGGCGGGAGCTATAGAGTAGATTTAGAGCAATTAATAAAGAAGATCAAAGAAGAAGTTAGGGGGTATCCCCAGAGGCCTTTATACATGCCTAGATTCTTAAGCCAGAGGCCTACACGTGGTTAATTTAAGAGAAAAATTTATATACAGGAGTCAATTGCCCGTGAGAAATGCAGGCGGCGACCCAGACTCAAACTCCCGTAGTGGGGAAACACGTCTATGGCGAATTATATGAGATAGATGAAAAACTTCTAGAAGACGAGCAACGACTTAGAAAAATTGTAATCGAGGCCGCTCACATTGCAAATATGCACATTGTAGAGGTGAACTCTTGGAAATTTAAAGGCGGTGATAAAGAAGGCGTATCAGTAATAGCGCTTGTGTTAGAAAGCCACATAGCAATTCACACGTGGCCAGTCTATAAATACGCCACGGTGGACGTCTACACATGTGGTGAACACTCAGACCCCATGTCAGCCTTTAGGTATATAGTGTCGCAGCTATCCCCCAAGCGTTTTACTATAAACTACGCAGATAGGTCTTACAAATAGTCTTTCTTTTCTTTGTGTCTAATATCATATTAATTCTCCTTTGGCTGACGCCTGACAAAATAAAGCCAGAAATTAGAGAAAAAGTGGCATACGCCGGCGCTGTATACTCCGCAGACTCTGTAAACTATATAATTAAGTCACTATATGAAACATATCTATTCGTAGACACCGTCGTCGTGTATGGACCAGATTTAAACCAAATCGGCGACTTGATAATAAACGCCTTGAGAGGTATTTGTAACGAAGCATTAAGAATCCCGTGTGAATATGTAAAAGAGCTGGGGGTGTACGTAGTAGATTTGAGATGGAAAAGCGAAGAAAAACTAAGAGAGGCTGTGTATAGACTATACAGACCTAGAGATACCCCAGCGCGCCCCCGGCGCGCTTTGACGTTATTTACGCCAGAACGTAGACTGCCCTACTTAGGTGCACACGTCATATACGACACAGATGTAGACGTCTTGAGGCTAAAGGCTATAGACTATGTGTTAACCTACGGAGTGGAGACCCCCGATGTGTTGTACAACGTGTTAATACTCCAACGAGCCCCCCGGGGGAGCTACGCCGCCGCCACGTGCGATTTAATAAAAGACTGGCCATGTGGATTAGACAAAGCCGCAGTGTTAATAACCACCCCCGCATATATTACAAAAGAAGACGTCGCAAAAGCCAAGGCGTTAGTAAAAGATATTCCACAATCCACCACCTACGACCCACACGGCAACTTCTACATAGGAGATCGGCTATACCACTACAGCCCAGCGGGAACGCTACTGAGAGTATTGGAAATATCAGACGTCACTATGAAGAGAGAAGCCGCAAAACTACTCCCCGACCACGCCTTCTACCTAGGAGGGGAGTACGCAGCCATGAGGCTTCTAAAAGACAAATATGTCCAAGACCGCTGGAGGGCAGAGACGCCCCCAGAGTAAAATTTTTTAACTATAGACATAGAGGAACAACGCCGGGGTGGCCGAGCGGCCCAAGGCGCGGGACTTGAGACCAAGACGAGAAATCCCGTCCCCGTCGAGGGGGCGTGGGTTCAAATCCCACCCCCGGCGCTTTATAAACATAAATCCAATTGTTAATATAAATAAAAGACGCTGTCGATAGACGTATCCCACATCTGTGGTATCAGCTCAAAACTCGCGCTGTGTTAACCTCTCTATATACCTTAGCTACGCCCCCCGACTCCCCAACGCACTTGCTGTGGCTATTGGAGCGGCTTCTACACATCTATATTCGACACCCGCCGTTACGTCTCTTGTGATAGCTACTCCAATCGTGCCGCCGTGTCAGGCGGGGGCCTCACTACGTGGGGTCACTAACGCCGTAAGTTTGGCTTGGTAAGCGGCTATAGCCACGGCGTCTAACGCCAACTTATTTTCTTATCAACTCTCTAAAAGCCAGCGCAGATATTACCAATAGATATAGAAAGAGGGGGATGTGTTCAACCGCCAGTCTGCCAAGCCCTTCCGTCGGCGACCATATTGTCCTAGAGACTCTCCCAGCGTTGAATGCCGCCACTGTGGCCAACAATGCGTAGAGTGTTCTACTTGGCTTTTTCCATAATCCAATGGCCACTACGGCGTAGAAGGCGGCGAGGAGTATATTCTCTACTACTAACAGGGGGGGCAGACCCACGAAGTTTATCCCAATGTAGGCGGCTGAGAGGAGTAGTAGAAGCGCAGGTAGCATATTACTTCAAAATTTTCTTTAAGACGTAGGGGAGTATGCCGCCGTGTTTAATATATTCAGCTTCGGCTTGTGTATAGACCGCAAGCCTAGCCCTCACCTCGTCTACTCTGCCTCCCCTCCTGTGTATTTTTATAACTACCTCGCGGCCGGGGGCTACGCCTTGTGAAAGACCTTCAATATCTATAACCTCCGACCCGTCAAGCCCTAGGCTGTCTACTGTGACGCCGGGGGGGAGTTGTATTGGTACTATGCCAACCATTGTGAGATTTGTCCTATGGATTCTCTCAAAGCTCTCTGCCACCACCGCCCTTATACCCAATAGTCTAGGCCCCTTCGCCGCCCAGTCTCTACTAGAGCCAGCTCCGTAGTTTTTACCAGCTATTATTATTAAAGACACGCCCTCTTTTCTATACGCCTCCGCCGCGTCGTATATAGACATAACAACCCCCTCTGGGTATTTAATAGTGAGGCCGCCCTCTAAACCCCCGATCTTATTTCTATACCCCCTACTGGAGAATGTGCCCCGCACCATCACTTGCCAATTGCCCCTCCTGGCGCCGAAGGTGTTGAAATCAGAGGGCCTCACCCCCAGCGACTGTAGATAACGCCCCGCCGGGTTGTCCACTGTGATACTCCCAGCGGGAGAGATATGGTCTGTGGTGATATTGTCGCCGAGTATTAACAACGCCCTTGCCGACTTTATATCGCCTACTTCGCCACTTTCTTCAAAAAGAGGCGAAGGCTGTATATAAGTATCATCGGGGCGCCATTGGTAGAGTTGGCCCGTGGGAGCCTCTAGGGCGTTCCACTCCGGCACTAACTCGCCTATTTTTTCATACTTCTCTCTATAGCGGACGGGGTCTAGCCACTCTTCAACTACTACCCTAACCTCCTGGGGGGATGGCCATATGTCTTTTAGGTATACAGCCCTCCCGTCTTGGCTAGTCCCTATGGGCTCTTTGTCTAAGTCTTTTGTCACTGTTCCCGCCAAGGCGTAGGCCACCACCAGAGGAGGTGAGGCTAGGTAAGCCGCTCTAATATTTGGATGTACCCTGGCCTCGAAATTGCGGTTGCCGGAGAGGACGGCGACCGCCATTATATCCTCCTCCCGTATGGCCTTGGCCACTGGCTCTAGGAGCGGCCCCGAGTTGCCTATACAAGTCGTACAGCCGAAGGCCGCTACGTAGAACCCCAGTTGGTCTAGGTATTTCTGCAGCCCGCTTCTCTCTAATAAATCGGCTGCTGCGCGAGACCCCGGGGCGAAGCTAGTCTTTACATAAGGCGGAGTTCTAAGCCCCAGCTCTACTGCTCTTTTTGCCACAAGGCCGGCGGCGACTAGTAGATATGGATTACTTGTATTTGTACAACTTGTAATCGCCGCAATGGCCACGTCCCCATCGCCAAAATAAGTCTTCTTCCCGTCTACCTCTATCTCAACTACCTTCCTCTCTCTCTTCTTCCGCTCTTTTAAAAACGAGGTAAAACTCTTAGGCACGTCGCTAAGAGCTACTCGCTGCCAAGGCAGAGTTGGACCTGCTAAATTCCTCTCTACTGTAGACAAGTCGAATTCTACCACTTGGCTATACTCCGCCCCCTCCACGCCGCCAAACACCCCCTGGGCTTTGTAGTAGTTTTCTACTAAAGCCACGTGTTCTTCAGACCTACCTGTGGCTTTGAGATAGGAGAGCGTGGCGGCGTCTACTGGAAATAGGCCAATAGTAGAGCCGTACTCCGGCGCCATGTTGGCTATTGTGGCTCTGTCGGGGACTGAGAGCTTCCCAACGCCCTCGCCGAGGAATTCCACAAAGGCGTCTACTACGTCTATTTTCCTCAAGTGTTCTGTGAGGGCTAGCACTACGTCTGTAGCCGTAACGCCGGGCTTCAAATCGCCGTAGAGATACACTCCCACAACCCTCGGCAGTTTTATAGTTATGGGCTCGCCCAAGATGGCGGCCTCTGCCTCCACGCCCCCCACTCCCCACCCCACTACGCCTAGTCCATTGACCATAGTGGTGTGGCTGTCCATGCCCACTAAAGTCTCGAAGTAGGCTACGTCTCCTTCCGTCATCACTACCTTGGCTAAATACTCCAGATTTACTTGGTGGATTATGCCCGTGCCGGGGGGGAAGATTCTCAAGTTCTTAAAGGCTTGTTGAGCCCATTTTAGAAATCTATAACGCTCTCGGTTCCTCAAAATCTCTAACTCAATATTACGACGGAGGGCGTCTGGAGAGGCCCAGAAGTCTATCTGTACAGAGTGGTCGATTATTAAGTCTACAGGCACCCGTGGGTTAATCAACGTGGGGTCTCGCCCCGATTTATACGCAATGTCGCGCATAGTGGCTAAATCCACGATGGCGGGGACGCCGGTGTAGTCTTGCATAATCACTCTAGAAATTTTAATCGCCACCTCGCCCTGTGGGTTTTTTGCACTCCATCGCGCCAAGGCCTCTAGGTGTTCTAAAGTCACGTCGCGCCCATCTAAATTACGCATTATATTTTCCAATAAGACGCGTAGTGAATAGGGCAATTTCGCCACGTCGTAGCCCTCCTTTTCTAAACTCTTGAGAGAGTAGTACTGGAAGACTCTCTCCCCTATTCTGAGTTTTTCTGGACGCACGGCCAATTGAGATACTTGTATTAAAAATATAAATACGGCTAGGTGGCTATCTCACATCCGCGTTGTGTCTAACCACTGCCTCTCTCACAGTTTTTGAGTCTCCAATCGCTATGATAGATGCCCTATCTATAACTATTACATATCCACAATAGGGACATTGACGCCTCTTGACATCTCTCCTTGTGGCACTTGCCCTCCCACACTTTGGACACACGACAGCTATGTATCTCATGTCTTGTATAGAATAGTTTTTAGCTTTTTTAAACCTCTCCATAGTTCATATCTACTACAGCTATACTGCGCGATTTCTAAAACCACGCCGCCGCGGAGATCGCCTCTGTATTTAACCTCCGTGGCGAATAATAAACCTCTATATTTCACAACTGCGTGCCGCCTCCTCAATGTCACTCTCCCCAGTTGTTTTACGCCTTCTGTATATACCACTACATATCCACTAGGCGGAAAAGTCGGGGCTATGGGCTCTATACATATATCAACTCTATCGAATAAGACGTCTAATAAAAAAGGCGGGGGAGGCGGGTGGCTAATCGGCGCGCATATAGACACGTCGGCGAGTAGATTACCCCCCATCCATTCAATTAATAAAAGACCGAGGCTAGGCAACTCCTCTGCTACACATAGCCTACCTCTCCACTCGGCCTCTATGGCTGATTTAAACTCATCTAAAAATCTCTCTCTCCACGCCTTTATAGACTGAGGCGGCGCCAGATCAAACCTATACTTCACACGCCTCTGCACTAAGCCTTGGACGTAGCTCTTCCTCACAACAACATAAGGCTCAAAGTTTATAAATTGCCTCTTTTGGCCGGTCTATGCCGATCTATTACTACAGAGAAGAAGAAGAGTGGGAAGAAGAAGAAGAACTCTGGGATGAATTTGAAGAAGAGTGGGAGGAAGAAGAAGAGTGGTAAAATTTTTCAAAAGCATGAGCTTTTCCCCCTTTCCATTTTTAAATAATTTTTTATAAAAACAAAAAATAGGGGATATGCATGTACTGAGCTGTAGTCTTAGAGTAGTTGGGGGTTAAGTATTTAAATAGTAGAAAATAAAGGACCTATGGCGGGGGACGTGGGGGGGAGGATAGTGGGTAGGCACATCTATGGAAATCTATATGGATGTGACGCAGAAGTGTTAAAAGACGAGGCTAGGCTTGTGACAATTGTAAAAGAGGCTGTAAAGTTGGCAAACGCCTACCTCCTCTCTATCGGCGCCTATAGATTTGGCCCTAACGGAGGGCTGACGGTGTTCGCAGTGGTAGCGGAGAGCCACATCTCTATCCACACGTGGCCTGAGCACAAATACGCCACTGTAGACGTATACACCTGCGGCGACCACACAGACCCCAAAGCCGCCTTTGACTATATAGTTTCTGAACTTAAGCCAACTAGACTTGAGGTATACTACGGCGACAGGTCAATGAATGAGTAAGTTTTTTAACTGAATATTTTTCAAAGCCCGTGGCGATATATTTCAAATCGGCATATCTAGAAATTGCAAATTTTATATTAAATGCACTAGATAAAATAAAAATAGATGAAATAAATATGTTTGTAAAGCTTATAGAAAAGACATATTATGAAAATAAAAAAATTCTCGTAGTTGGAGTTGGCAGAAGCGGGCTGGTGGGCAGGGCCTTTGCAATGAGACTTAGACACCTCGGCGTCCGTTCCTACGTCCTGGGGGAGACAATAACCCCCTCGGTAGAGGAGGGAGATATCGTAGTGGCGATTTCCGGCAGCGGCACGACTCAAATAGTAGTGACCGCCGCCGAGGCGGCTAAGAAGATAAAGGCTAGTGTAGTGGCCATAACTTCATACTACGAATCGCCCCTCGGAAGAGTGGCAGATTTAGTTTTGTACATACCAGGCAGGACTAAAGTCGCGGCTATGGACGACTACTTCGCTCGACAAATACTCGGCGTTCACGAGCCTTTGTCTCCATTAGGCACGTTGTTTGAAGATACGGCCATGGTGGCGCTAGACGCAGTAGTGGCCGAGTTGATGAAGAGGCTAGGGAAGAATGAAAAAGAGCTGGCGGCTCGCCACGCCAATATTGAAGTTCCGTAGTTTACATAATTTTTAATAGTGAGTTATATAAGCCGTTATGTACTATCTACATCCCTACAAAGCGCTTACGTCGAATAAGTCAAATGTCCAATACGTCAATGAGCTAATGTATAAATTACTAGGCGGAGGCCCTGTGGTATATGGCAGCGAAGATGCGCAGATATTAGCCCTCTCTGGCTTCTACCCAGAGGACTGGCCAGCTGTCAATTTCCTATCTCTCCTCGTCTACTTATGGAAACGGGGACGTCTAGACCTACCCCCCCTAGCGGCGGCTCCTGTGGCAAACCCAAGGGCGTTTCGAGGCACTCCCTACGGCGTAGACGGCGTGAATATATACTTCGACTTCTTGAGGCTTAGGTCTCAAGAGGCGCGTATAATTAACTCTTTCTACCACAAGTCTAGGCCCACTGCGGTGGTTGTATTTATGGGCGGCTCGGAGTTCGAAATCGCCGCCACTACAGAGATTGCAGCAAACACTTTGGCAATTCGTAAAATAACTCCGTCGCCGCATACTCCAGAGGGCGCCGCTACGATTAAATACAGCCACGCCCTCTCGGTCAAAATACCCCCAACGCCAAGAAATTTTGAAATTTGGCTTATCTACGTCGCAGATGTGTTAAACACTGTGGTAAAACTACCGCGGGTAGAGAGACAGGTGGTTAAAGTAGAGAAAAAAGAAATCTACACTCTCCACGGGGGGAGAGTTGTAGACGACGGCGTATTGATTGACAACGACGTCTACATATATATATGAAAGTATTTGTGGGAATTACAGGTGCGTCTGGAGTTATATACGGAGTTAAAGTACTCGAGCTTTTAAAAAAGACGGGGGTAGAGATACACCTCTCTATTTCTAAAGCCGCCGAGCGGGTATTTAAACTAGAGACAGACTACGACACCGACTACGTAAAGTCTTTAGCAAACTACGTCTGGGATGAACACGACGTGGCCGCGCCTCCGGCGTCTGGGAGTTTTGGAATAGACGCGGTGGCGGTAGTGCCTTGTTCTACAAAAACACTAGCCGCAATTGCAAACGGCGTGACTATAAACTTAATAACTAGAGCCGCCGAAGTTGGGCTAAAGGAGAGGAAGAGAGTTGTGTTAGTAATTAGAGAGAGCCCACTGTCTCTAGTACACATTAGAAATATGGAATTAGCAACTTTGGCGGGGGCTGTAGTTATGCCGGCGGCGCCCGGCTTCTACACAAGGCCAAAAACATTAGAAGAGCTAGTTACAACATTCGCCGGGAGAGTCTTAGACGCCCTAGGGATAAAACACAGACTTACCCCCCGTTGGGGAACGCCCTAGTTGTCTCTTCCATCACAGCCTCTAAAAGTTTAGCTAAATGAGGCGCCTTCTCTCCCAATATCTTTATTGCATGTATAACGTCGTAGTCGGGCTCTACGCCGTATTTTAATAACGACACCGCCGAGATTCCTAATAGGTCTCTCACTTTCACAAACAACTATGTACTATATTTTAAAACCTTTGTTGTATTTTACGCTTTATACACTAGTGGCGTAATATACAAGAGGCACTAAGAGAGGCGTAATAATTGTGAGAATTACGCCGTTGGCGAAGGCATGTACAGCAAATGAAGGCCCGTAGAGAGCTGTGTAGACAAGTGTTATCCATCGTCGTGGCGCCACCCACAGCCAAGACTCCAACTTTGCCAAACCGCTTTGTTAAAAACGGCGCGGTTATGTAAGTGAGTTGTTCTCTTAATAAATTAGCCAATAGGCCATAGACGCCCTCCTCACCGCCGGCTATATTTGCTAAGAAAGGACTTGTAAAACTATACCAACCCATGCCGAAGGCGACGGCCGGCGTTATTTTAAAATAAGATAAAACACGCCTCCCACCACGGCTGCAGCCATAAGCGCAGCGATTGGCGAATAGAGAGCCACTTTGTCAAATCTAAACTTTGTCTGGGCCACGTCTAAACCTGCGAGAAAGAGAAGGATAAAGAGGAGAGGCTCTATAAAATCGCTATAGTTAAATACGCCAAAGACAACGCCCGACGCCAAAGCAGTGAGGATATACAAAGGCGCCGACGTCTTTTCAATTGTATATAAAACACGTTCTCTGTCAAATAAAGACTCCACCGCCGCTGTTGTGAACGCTAAAGCCGCGGCGTAGAGTGATAAACACCCCGGCGTTGTTTATAAAAAATTCTACAGCGCTTGCACTCACTATAAAGATTAGTAAAGTCACCACAGTGTTGAACAACAACTGCGGAGGCTTAATTTACCCACGGCGTATCCAAAGACAATCAACGCGACGTACTTCACCCATTCGAACACTACTGACTAAACCTATCTATATTTAGCTCTTAAGTGGCTTATAAATTAGAAAATAGACGTGAAGGTTTTGAGAGACAGTTCACTAAAACTTTTAATAAACCGTAAGAAGATTTTTCTAAAACGAGGACCTCTATTCTACTGTAATATACCTCCTCATGAGTTGAAAATATTTATTAAAATATTCCGCCCCAGGTGCGACATGTGTAGAGGAGTAGTAGTTTTAGAAAACCTAGGCTATTTAAGAGTTCGGAAAGAGATAGAGCTAGTACTTTGTGAAAAATGTTTAAAAGACTACCTCGAGTATGTAGAAAGAGGTGTGAAAAAGGCCGTCGCTGCTGATAAGTGATGTTATAAAGCCTCTACAACTTTCTTAAACACTTCAATAAACCTATCTCTCAAGTCTACTCTTTCGTGTCTCCCCACTACATTCGATATGACTAACACACACCCAGTTCTAAACTCCCTAAGCCACCCAAGGGCCATGACGGCAGCGCACTCCATTTCCACAGCCAAGGCCTTCCTCTTCTTCCAAAACTCCACAAAGCCCTCGTCTTCTCCATAGAAGGCGTCGCTTGAGACGACGTAACCCACCTTCGCGCCGAGAGCAGAGGCCAGTCTCGCAGTGATCCAGGGATCTGCGGCTAGTGGGGGGTGAAACCCCCCGAAGTACGCTCCGTAAAGCCCTCCGGCAGGTGCAGCCGCGGCGCTGGCGACTACCACATCGCCAATAGATAAATCCCCCAGCGACCCCGCCGTGCCTATTCTCACAAAGACCTCCATACCCAACTTCTTCAACTCCTCTAGTAAAATCGCCGCTGAGGGGCCCCCGATCCCGTGGGCCGCTACTGTGACCTCCCGCTTCCCAAACCAACCGGTGTAGATTAAGTACCTATTGGTATTTATAACTAAAGCGCCGTCAAGAATAGAGGCGAAGAGCTCTGCTCTCGCCGGGTCTCCTACGCCGATTACTAACGGACTCACGCGATCCGCCCAGACGTGGTAAGGCATAGATACAATATGTCGTTTTTAAAAAAGTGTTGAATATATACTCCAGTGGAGGTTATAAATCCCTATTTATCATAGCCTATGGACTTAAAAGATTTAACTCAAACGCCCGGGGTGTCTGGTTTTGAAGACGAAGTACGGAAAAAAATTCTTGAAGTGGTCCACGGGGAGGTAGACGACTTCGGTAATGTGATAACAGTCGGGAAGTCAAGAGTGGCGTTTGTGGCACATATGGACGAAGTGGGGCTCCTCGTCACGTCTATAGAAGACGACGGGCGGCTTAAGTTTAGAAAAGTGGGAGGCGTCGACGATAGAATTCTACCAGGTCTGTCAGTGGTTTTGTACAATGGAGACGTCAAAATAGAGGGAGTCATCGGGCTGCCTCCCCCCCATTTCCAACTACAACAACAACAAACCTCGTGGCAAGACCTCTATATTGACATAGGCGCGTCGAGTCGACAAGAGGCAGAGGCCATGGGAGCCGCGCCTATGACGCCCGCCGCCTATGCGAGAAGATATGTAGAAATGGGGAGATATATCTCAGCGACAGCTATCGACGACAGAGCCGGCTGCTGGGCACTACTTGAGGCATATAGAAGAGGGACGCCGGGGACATATCTCTGGACAGTACAGGAAGAGGTGGGGCTCATGGGCGCCAGGGCGTTATCTAGAAAAATTTCTATCGACGCCGCTGTGATAGTTGACACAATGGCGTGTTGCCACCCAAACTGGACAGGGGCCGTCAAGCCTGGAAACGGCCCAGTGCTGAGGCTATTCGACAATTATGGAGCTTACGGCAACAAACTGGCGAGGAGAGTAATAGAAATTGCAAAAAAGAGAGGCGTGCCTCTACAGATCGGGTCAGGTGGAGGCGGCACCGACGCCGCAGCTTTTTTCACGGCGGGTATACCAGCTGTAGCCATCGGCATATTGACAAAATACTCTCACTCACCTGTAGAGACTGTGCATAAAGACGATTTGAAATATACAGTAGAGCTACTAGAGGCGTTAGGAGAAGAACTAACTCGCTAAAGCCACATAGAGCCCAGTCCCCACCATGGCAATCGAAACCGCAACGGCGGCGATTTGACACATTGAGCTAAATTCTGACCTGCGAAAGCCCCCACTCCGGCTAAAAAGGCCGCCTAGATTTTGTTTAAGCGCCACTGAGGCGGTGGCCTCCACTCCTCTAAAAAGAGGCAACAAAGCCTCTATATCAGCCACCGGGACTCTTATAAGTGCAAAAGAAGCCCGTAAAGGTGTCTAAAAGCCGGTGAAGAAATATGCCTCGCAGAGCCCCTCAGCGCAAGTCCACCCGTACGGAAGAGAAGTTGTGATAAACAACGCAGCGGCTAGCCCCCCAAGGCGCCATTAGCTACACCATTACTCCGCCGAGAACTGGGAGGCTTTTTAAAAATTCAAGTAGAACTACGACCCCCTCTGCACGTCTTTGAGGTTCAAGACGCCGGAGGTGGCTGTGGCTACAGTGAATCCAAGAGCCACCACCTCAGGCCTCTCTCCAACCGCCAGCAGTAGGGGGAAGACGAAGAGAGTGGCGTAGGCCGGCTCTTTTGACATTCTGGAGACGACGCCAGCTAAAAAGTTGGCGTATAGCCAAGACAAAGTCTTGCATATTAAATCTTTTCGTAGGCAGCTCTCTTTTCGAGATACTCCTCAACTTTTGCAATAGGCCTAGCGGGGACTCCAGCCACGACAACGCCCGGCGGGACGTCTTTTGTCACCACGGCGCCGGCGGCCACTACTGACCCCTCTCCAATCTCCACGCCGGCTATTAACGTGGCGTTTGCCCCAACCACAGCGCCTCTTTTTATAACCACCGGCGCCAGTCTCTTACTCGGCGGGTATTTGTCGTTTGTAATAACTGCGTTTGGGCCTATGAAGACTCCCTCCTCTATAACAGTGCCGTTTGGTATATACACCATAGACTGAATCCACGCGCCGTCTTTAATCAACACGCCTCGTTCAATTACTGTATAGGTGCCCACTCTCACGCCCCTCCCAATTTTAGTAAATTCTCTCACCAATACGTAGTGGCCAAATTCACAATTGTCGCCAATCTCTACGTCTTCATACACCACGACGCCGCTTCTCAATATAACGCCCTCGCCTATCTTCGCCCCGTTGCTAACTACGTCGGGGTCTTGACTCTGTAGTAACTTCTGTCTCGTTGGGTAGCCTATAGTCACCGCGTCGACGTAACTCCCCACCCCCACTTCAGAGGGGCCGTACACCACAGCCATGGGTGAGATATATTTAGCATATACTCGAGCCCTGGGCGAGATATACCCCATGGCGGCCTAGATTTAAGATTTATAAAATATTAACGACGTCGATATATGGCAATAGACTTCGGCTACCCAGACTACGTAGTGGAGATTCTCAACGAGTTGAGAGAGTTGAGAAGAGAGGTAACACGCCTCCAGAGAGAGGTGGCTGAGCTTTCAAAAAAAATTTCGCAACAAGAAACGACCCCGAGAGAAATAGACACAGCCATATCTGCGTTGAGAGAAGGAGTTGAGAAACTCAACGCGGCTGCCGCCGCCGTGGTGGAAAACATAGCCTTGGCCAGGGCCACAGTGGCGGAGGATAGACTTAGAAGAGACGAGGCCTGTATGGCAGTGTTAGAGAAGTTATTAGCTCTACAAGAGATTTTAAATAAACAAAGAAATTTATAACACCTCTATATCTAAATATATGTTTCGACGCGAGGACGCAAGTAGGCGGGTGGAAGAGGTCTTAGGCAAATTGTCGACAGATGTGAATACTCTCTCTACAAAAATCGACGAGGTGAGAAGTACATTAGTGGCTGAAGTCAAAACCAACTCACTTGATGTAAAAAAATCAGTAGAGGGACTAGCCGCCTTGTTGAGTAAACTCTCGAAAGATTTAGTAGAGGCCACGGCGCAGTTGAATAAATCAATAGCTCAGTTAAACACAGCCTCCGACAAGGCGTCTGAGTTAGCCACAGTGGCCGACCGCCTAACGGCCTCTGCCAAGGCTGTGACAGACGCCACTAACTACTTTATATCACTGGCGGAGAAACTAGAGGCGGCGGCTAGTCGCGTGCAGAGCCTAGAGGAACAGCTCAACGCCATTAAGACACAGAGTGAACAAATACGCAACGTGGCCTCGGCTATGTTAGAGTTAATGAAAGACTTCGGCGCCAAGATGCAGGAATATGAGACGAAAATGAGGCAGTTTGTATACAAAGAGGCAGAGATTAAAAATAGAGAAGAGGCCTTGAGGAAGAGAGAAGGCGAGCTCTCTCTAATGTTAGAAAACTTGAGAAAAATAGCGGAGTTATCAGACCCCACAAAGTCTGTGCTAGAGGAGGCCAAGAAGACGTTGGCTTTACTATCTACAAGAAGTCAAGAGGTGGCGGAGAGAGAAGAAGAGTTGAGGAGACAGAGAGAGGAGTTGTTGAGAAAAGAATTTGAGTTAAAAAAACTAGAACAAGAACTGGCGGTGAGACAGAGACAAATTGTTGAACAAGAAGAAAGAGCAAAGGCGTTGATTTCACAGGCGTCTGAAGTAGAGAAGAAGATACTAGAGCTCTCTCAAAAAGAAAAAGAACTCGTAGAGACACAGACAGCTCTAGAGAAAAAGAGACAAGAGCTAGAGGAACTCGTGGCTAAGTACAAGACGTTAGAAGAAGCCGTGGCGAAGAAACAAGAGGAGTTGAGAAGACTCGAAGAGGCGGTTAGAGCAAAAGAGACAGAACTCATAGACAACTTGGGGAGGTTCGCCAAGAGGTTAATAGAAGAAGAACAGAGACTAAACCAATGGGAGAGGCGCCTCTTAGAACAAGAGAGAGAGACTCTTGCCTTCTACCGCAGTCTACTATTGAGAGAGGCCATGTTGACGCAGTTAAAGACACAGCTAGAAGAGTGTAAGAAGTTAGACAAAGGGGAACAGAGCCTTTAAGAAGCCGTAGCCTAATATAGAAGAGGCGGTTAGAAAAGTCACAATTAGGAGAATCTGCGCCATTCGTAACTCAATCCTCTCCCTCTCCTCTATAGCTATGTCTAGAGCTGTAGATATGTCTTTTAGAGCTAGTCTAAACAACACCACCGCCAGAACTAAAAATATTAGATCTAAAGCCGCGGCGATAGTCCTCTCCACTTGGAATAACAACAAGCCTAGTGTAAACACGCCGATCATATAGAGAACTCCGTACAGAGCCCACCTCACACATCAAAAACTTAGGCATTATTTAAGAGTTATACAATGACTATATTAACAAAACTACGTCGTATATACATGCTAGGCCTTTTACTAGTCGTGATAAACGCCACTCTAATACCCGTCTACATATCGACAATGCCATTTGTCTACACCACTCCAATTACGGGCTGTGTAGATTTCGCAGCGTATCTCGACCCGGCATCGCCCTGGGGCATCTCTACAGTCTATGTAGTGACTAGAGATGGGAGATTCAACACGCCAGCCCTAGACCCGTACCCAACGCCTAAATATATAAAAGGCTACGTGTGCGGCGACTTTCTCACAATACGCGTCGACAGATGGGCCAGCGTAGGGCCCTTGGTGTCGGTATCTATACGCGGGACAGAGACGTTATATCTATACCAAGGGGCGCCTCTTGAAATAAATGGAACAGCTATACTAAAGATCAGGTCGCTAACCCAGCCCTCTGTGGTTGGGCAATTTGTATACAAAACAGCGTCGAAGTCGCTATTGGGAGTATATATAGAAGAATATGTAGTATACGGCGACGCGAAGATTTCTGGATATGGGATAGTCAATGTCACATATCTATCTCTTAACAGCGACAAGCCCGACTACTACATCACAATACCAATGCGAGGCGTAAAAATAGAAGGAGTTAGAAACTGGGAGCCTGAGTATAACTTAATGTTCTCTCCTAACCAGACGGCGGCGGTAGGCCGCCCCAGAGTAGTTGTAGAACAGATAGAAATACCAGTAGTAGGAGAATGTCAAGGCAGCGCTGTGGTGTTAAACCCCATAGCCAGGCCGTTGAATATATACATACGGCTAGAGACAGGAGATGACTACGTCTTATCTACATACCACGTCCCCAACAACATCTCCACTTGGAGACTCCGGGAGGTCAAGGCCAAGACAGTAGAGGGGGGAGACTTGCCAGTGTATACAATAACTACAGAAGACGGAGTCCCAGTGTCGAATTGTATAGTAGAGGGGCTAAACTACATAGTCTATATAAAAATAGGCAACGACACATATAGCTACAAAACTGCCGCTAGAGGAGAGACAATAGAAGTTATCACAGACTTAGTAAAGCCAAGAGTAGTGACAGACAGCCAAGAGCTCTTGGCGAAAGTAGAGCCAGAAGTGGCTAAATTGGGCTCCAACGTCACAGTTAGAATATACCTAAACAACACATTAGTTGCTGAATACATAAAACAAGCCGCCCCCACTATTTTATTAAACACATCCACACTCTACAGAGAGCTAAAAGTAGTAGATCTATTAAACACGCCTATTTCAAACTTCATAGTCTACATAGGCGGATTGAAATTCTACGGCCAGAGAGGCGTGGCTAAAGTAGTGCCAGTAGACGACAAAATTGCAGTAGAAATAAACGGAGTGAGGTACTTAGCCACGTTGGAGCCAGTGGTGAAAATACCAACTCTCACATTTGAGAGTTTTGTAAAAGTCGTGGCGGCGGCCGCAATAGTAGGAGGGGCGGCGGCGGTGGGATTGAAAAAAAGCGGCGGCGTTAAGAAAAGAGAGGAGACAGTAGAGATTTAAGCGTAGAAAAAACTCTAGACGTGATGAAGGGATTCTAGTTGATGTGTGAAAGAGCCTTCGAATACTGAACAAATTTTTTTAAAGCAATAATGTAATGAGACTGATGATATTACAGACGGCGGCATTCGACCCAACGTGGTTTCTAATAACTATGTTTATGTGGATTATACTAATCTTCTTACTCCAAGACCTACAGATAAGGCGTTATTTAACTCAAGTAGGTAGTTTTTTAAACTACCTCGGCCAGTTGATAAATACTGCATCGACAAATGTATTAAGCGCTCTTGAGAGAGTAAAAAGGAGAGAAGTCCAGAGGACAGAGCTAGAGGCTACAGTTAAGAAGCTAGTAGACTTTGCAGTAATTGAGCCGACGTCTCTAGACCCCGCTGGGATTGTTCCAAAGTTTAAACACATTTTAAACACATACGTAGACACTTACGAACACGAGATTAAGAAAATAGTAGACGACGGCGTCACTGTGAAGAACTTAGCCACTGCGGTGGAGGCTTTGAGATATATGAACTTTATATACAAAGTAGTAGACCACTACTACAAGACGGCTAGAAAATACAAATCGTTCTATCTAGTAATTCAACTATCAATGCTCCTGCCCCTGTTGAAAGAACTCACAGATACAGTAAACGAAGCAGTTAATTCATTCATAAAGGGGGTGCCCATAGGAGATAGCGCAGGCCCTATGGTGGCCTACAATATCTTAAATAAATGTAAAGACGTGACGTACTACGACGGAGTTAAAGACACAGTAGTGGCGCAGTGCCACTACGAGGGGAGGAGGCTCTACGTCATAAAGGCCAAGGGCCCCGGCAGCACAGTGGGCAGGCTAGACGAGGCTGTGAACTACGTCTTCGAGACTCTACAAATCCGCCCCAAGTACATAGTCACAATCGACGCGGCGTTGAGACTAGAGGGAGAGAAGACGGGAGAAGTGGCGGAGGGGATAGGGGTCGCCATTGGAGGCGTCGGAGTGGAGAAATTCAACATAGAGACATACGCCACAAAGTACGGCATCCCACTATACGCCTTTTTGATAAAAATGAGGCAATCAGAGGCGTTGAGTACAATGACTAAAGAAATCTACAACGCCGTGGAGCAGACTACGAAAAGAGTAGAGGAGTTTATTCTAAAAAACGTCGAGCAAGGAGAGACTGTCTTAATTATCGGAGTGGGGAATACAGTAGGCGTGGCGGAGCCCTACACAACAGCGGCGGCGGTAGAGAAAACCGCCGCGGCGTAACAGATATCTTTTTATAACTACGAGATAAGTACTCTATGAGGCTAAAGGCGCCTTTTCTACGCATTATCCTCCGCAATACCTATATGGAGCTGGAGTTTGAAAACGTCGCAATTTTTGCAGAGTCTAGAGGGAGGAAACTCTACGCAGAGCTATATATCAACGACGTGGGTTATATATATGAAAGAGGCAAGTGGGCTGTATACGACAACGAGGGGAACCCCAGAGGGATGACGCCAGAGGACGCGGCGCAGTTACAAAAACTAGCCAAGAGGCTATCCACTCTACCAAAGTACCCAGTGTTGGAGTTATTAATAAAGGCGCTACAAAAGGCAGGAGAATAGGCATAATACAGGTAGACCTTTATTAATTAGTACATTTGTTATCCCATGCCTCGGAGCAAAAGTCAAGACAAGATGTCACTCATCAGCGTCCACGTGCCGAAGAAGATGTTAGAAGAACTAGACGAGTTAGTGAGAAGAGGCATATTCCCCAACAGAAGTGAAGCCATTAGAGCCGCTCTAAGAGACCTACTATACAAAGAAGTCTTTAAGGCAAGGCCCCCCAAAGAGGAAGAAAAAGAAGAGATTCCCCTCCCACTTATTAAAGGTAGATAAACTACAAAAATAATTATTTTCGTCTAAACATGCTTATTTTATCTCCAACACTTTACGAAATTTTAAAAAGAGCTCAACAACAGAGACTTCTCGACGACGTGGCTAAAGAGCTAGGCACAGTCCCAGAGAGCCTCATGAGGTACATAGAAGAGGGGAGGAGCCTCGGGGTTTTAGAAATAGAGAAGAAAAAAGCCGAGTATTTAGAACTTACAGAAGAGGGTATGGCCAGGGCCGCCGCCGGCCTCCCCGAATATATCTTATTAAAAAAGGCAGTCTGTAGCGGGGGGAGGTGTGTAGTAGAGCTAGGAGGCCCAGAGGTAGACATCGCCCTCGCCAATTTAGCAAAATACGGCCTGAGGCCTAGAGGCGGCGTCTTAGAGATCGACGAGCCTACGTACATGTCCATATTGGCGAAACTAGAGGAGAAACAACGGGCTTTGTCTAACTTAGACTCGGCGCCCCCCGAGATTGTGCAAGAGTTTATAAAGAGGCGATTAGTTAAAAAAATAGAGAAGACCTTGATATATATAAAGGCAGCTGTCGATCTGAATTCTGTAAAGCCGTCGGAGTTTAAAACGGCGTTGACTACGGAGGATATATCCACCGGCAGGTGGAGACAATACGTCTTAAAGCCCTTCGACCTCTCAATAGAGCCGCCCGAGGTCCCCTCACCCGTCCCCCACTTCTTTAACGAATTTCTCAACTATGTAAGAGAGGTGATGGTGGGGCTGGGGTTTGAAGAAGTGAGAGGCCCAGTCTTAGAGCTAGAGTTTTGGAATTTTGACGCCTTGTTCCAAGCCCAAGACCACCCGGCGAGAGAAGTCCACGACACCTTCTACGCCAAGTGGGACGGCGAGGTGGAGACCCCCCCGCCCCACCTCTTAGAGTCCGTAGGCAAGACACATGAAGAAAAGTGGAGATACAAGTGGGATTGGAAAAAAGCGCTAAACCTAGTCTTGAGGACGCAGACCACCGCCACTACAATCCGCGCCCTGGCGGAGCGTGGAGAGGGCAACTACAAAGTCTTCACCATAGGCAGAGTCTTCAGGCCGGAGAAACTAGACCCAAAACACAGTATGGAGTTCCACCAACTAGACGGCATAGTTGTGGGCAGAGGCCTCACATTCAAACACCTCCTAGGCCAGTTAGAAGAGATAGCCAAAGCCCTGGGGATGGGCAAAGTGAAGTTTAGACCCGCCTACTTCCCCTTTACATCTCCCTCGGTGGAGGTATACGCCGAACACCCCACCCTAGGCTGGGTGGAGTTCGGAGGCGCCGGCATCTTTAGGCCAGAGGTCACGGAGCCCCTAGGCGTGAGAGAGAGTAGAGTCCTGGCCTGGGGCTGGGGGCTCGATAGAATCGCCATGATACTCCTAGGCATCGACGACATAAGAGAATTATTTACAAAAGATATTGGAAAACTATTAGAATATTACAGTAGATGGACTAAGTACAGAGCCACGACGGGCGCCAGAGGCGAGAAATACCTACTATAATACACACATGAGGGCTCTCTTTCCAGGCAGATTCCAGCCCCCCCACCTAGGCCATGTATACGCCATAAGAGAGATATTGAGAGAGGTTGATGAAGTAGTAGTGGTAATAGGCTCGGCGCAGTTCAACTATATATTGAAAGACCCCTTCACCGCGGGGGAGAGGATCTGGATGTTGAGAGAGGCGCTGAGGGAGGGGGGAGTCGACCTATCTCGAGTAGTCACAATACCCATAGCCAATGTAGAAAACAATCTCGAGTGGATAGGCAGAGTTAAGTCCTACGCCCCACCCTTCCACGTGGTGTACACCGGCAATCAATACGTCGCTCTGTTGTTCAAAGAGGCGGGCTACGAAGTAAGACAGCAGCCACTCTTAGACAGAGATAAATACAACTCTACAAAAATCAGAGAGATGATCCTAAGAGGGGACCCCGCCTGGGAGAACTACGTCCCTAAGTCAGTCGCCTCTATAATAAAACAAATAGGTGGACAGAGGCGTCTGGCAGCAGCCTCCACAGGCGAGGCAGAACCCCACAGGTGGTAGACAAAACACAAAAACGGAAAGACAACGCCCAATACCACGTGTTTAAACAAACCCCAACAGGTAGACAAAGCGCGTCTATGAGCTCCAGCGCTTGAGATTAACTACACATTTACATATTTGACTACTATTTCTCATAAATATGGAACAATATATTTTTAGATATATCGGAGATATTACATGGCGGGCCAAATACCAGAGGACTTGGCCAAGGTGTTAAAACCCCTAGAGGGGGGCCCCTGGCCGAGCCACGTTGACGAGCTTAAAAAGACGAGGTACCCCCTCGAGGCCTACGCCGCGGGCCTCGCGGCTAGGAAGACAATGTGGGCCGCCGGCTCTGCCAAAATCCGCTACGTCTACACGGGGTTTATCGCCAGGAGGACTAGAGACGGGAAGATCTCTGAGCTACATTTCAGAGTGTGGCAGCCATCTGGCTATCTATACTCTACAGAAAAGTTGAGGAAGTTGGTAGACTTTGCAGATAAATACGGCCTGGGCTTAATTGAACTAGCCGGCCAGCAGGGCATGATGATAATATCTATCCAGCCAGAGCTGGCGGATGAAGCAGTTGACTATTTGAGAAACGTCGTGGGGACAGACGTAGGCGCCACTGGGGACACTATTAGAGAAATCGCAGCTTGTATAGGCCCGGCGCTTTGTGAATTCTCACTATACGACACACTGGAGGCCAGAGACAAATTCTTGACACACCCCAAGATATATGAGTGGATGTCTAACCAACTATTCCCATTTAAATTCAAAGCGAAGTTCTCCGGCTGTCCCTTCGACTGCACAAGAGCTGTGCACAGAGCAGACTTCGGCTTCATTGGCGTCTGGGAGGGCGCTCCCGATGTGGATTTAGAGTTGTTTAGAAAGAAGGTTGAGGCCGGCGAGGTCGACCCTGTGAAGCTGGCAGCGGATTGTCCCAGCGGGGCTATACAATGGGACGCCGAGAGAAAAGAACTAAAAATCGACGGGAGTAGGTGTAAAAAGTCAATGCACTGTATTAGAACAGCCTTCCCAGCAATAAAGCCAGGTAAGAAGAGGAAAGTGGCGGTGGTAATAGGGGGCGGCTCTAAGGGGAGGTTTGGGCCAAAGCTTGGCGCGTTTATCGGCTATCTACAGCCGGACCAAATTAAAGACGCCATTGATTTAACTTTTAAAGTAATCGGGCCGTGGGAGGCCGAGGCGCAACCGAAGTATAGACTGGGCGACTATGTAATGCAAATTGGGTTAGATAAATTTATTGAAAAGGCGGGGATTAAACTGGAGGGGATGCCGGTCTCCACTAGCAGGATGCCTGACGAGATACCATACGCAGTGTTGTCTAAAGAGGTTAGAGAGAGATTTCTATCATTTGCAGAACAGCTGAAGGGGAGGGTATGACGTCGCCGAAGGCTGCTAGATTACAGAAAGTATTTCCTGTAGACTTGGAGAAGTTTTTACCTGAGAAGGTGTTAAAGAACTACGGGAGGTGGGTGGATAGGAAGTTCCACGGCAGTGGCATAATTGAACATATCTCAGAGACTGGAGATAGAGTGTTTACAGTGAAGGTGGCTACGCCGCCGAATGCTCGTATGAGCGCTGACACTTTAGAATGGTTTGTAGACCTCGCCGATAAGTTGGGAATCGGCGCGTTGAGAGTAACTATGGCGGGCAATTTAGAGATTTTAACAGACTCTCTCGACAAGGCTCTGAAGATAAAAGAAGAGGTGGAGAAGAGGGGGTTCCCAGTGGGTGGGTGGAAGAACTCTCTCTGGGGTATAAATTCATGTACTGCGTATCTGACGTGTACTACTGCAGTAGTAGATTCGCCTAGTATTTCAAAAGCGCTTGGCGACGCGTTGGCGCCTTATTACAGCGAGGCAAAACTCCCGGCGAAGTTAAGAATCTTCGTCTCGGGCTGTCCTGCCTTATGCGCCGGCGGCACGGCGATAGATATTGCAATTGTTGGCCAGTGGGGCGCCCCGCCTAAAATAAGAGAAGAGGTCATAGGTATGTGTCTACCGCCGCCTAGAGCTTTGGCTAAGATTCAAGAGAGTCAGATCTTCTTAGTCCAAGTCTGCCCCACTGGGGCGTTGAGTTTGAGGAGAGAGGGCGATAAAGTGAAGTTGGTATTAATTGGCGACAAGTGTATTAACTGTGCCCGTTGTAAAGAAAACTGCGATGCCTTTGACTACGATCCAGAGAACGTAGGCGTTGCGATATTAGTGGGCGGCAGACTTTCTAACACAGGAGGCGGGCCTAGACTGGCGAGAGTATTAATACCGTGGCTCCCCGCCAACCCGCCGAAGTATGAGGAAATTGTCGCCGTGGTGAAGCACGTGGTTGAGGTGTGGAGAGAACACGCAAATCCCGGCGAGAGGTTGGCAGATTTTATCGACAGAGTGGGGTGGTCGAAGTTCTTAGAGCTGGTGGGCGTTAAGGAGATACACGACTACTACCAGAGAGTGCCTGAGTTCGCCAGGTCGTTCTTGTCGTTTAGAAGTAGGGGAGATGTATACAAGAGATTGAGAGACGCGGTGTGACATTTCAAGAGTTTATCAACTGGGCCACTGGACAAACTACAATTTTTTCTGCCCAACTCCCCTACTTCTTAACAACGCTAGACACTTCAGTGTTATATATAAAAGACTTAGATCTTTTGTCTACTTGGCAGAAAGATGGCGACGCCTTGATGTTGGGGTTTTTAGACCTCAGAAAGAGAGTGTTAGTTGAAGTTGGCCAATGCGACGACGTTGAGACAATTACTGAGGAATATGCAGAGATAAAAGACGTGCCTTGGCCAGGGTATAGTACAAAATTTGCATTTGCCATATACCCAGTCCAGTGCGAAGAGGGGAGGGCAGCCGGCTTTATTACACTTAAGATAAACACGACTGTGGACAAGGCCTATTTTAACTGGGGTAAAATCGCCTCGTTTATGATTAGAGAGTATGTAGAGGAGTATTTACAAGTCTTGAATAAAAAATACAGAGTTATAGACGCTGTCGACGTAGTTCCCTATTGACTACCAAGTGAGCGTTACTTTAGCCTCGCTGGCATATTCGTAAAAACTCGCTATGCCCATGATCTGCACTCCTTCTACTACGTCTTCTTCCTTGATGCCGAACGTTGCAGCGGCTGAGGAACAGAGCCACATTTTACAGCCCATCTCTAGACATTGTTTAAATCTCTCTCTTATCTGGGGGTCTAGTTTTTCAAATACTTTCTTTTTCGTCACATGTGCCCCGTCGAGAGTCCAGAATATCAACACGTCGTAGCCCATTGAAGCCGCCGCTAGTGCATAGCCTAGCATTGTCGAAATTCTTGGACTGTCGGCAGGCGGCATTGTGGCCAAGAAGGCTACTTTATCCGCCATGTGGGGGGCATGTAGATGTTTTAAATACTTTGTTCTCTAAAGAGAGAGAATAATATTGAAAAAGTTAGTTGATTGTAGTGACATGCCGGTTAAATGTCCAGGCCAGTACACAGTAGACGGAAAGACTGTAATACTCGACGAGGACTGTTTTTTACAGAACACAGAGGACTGGGATGAAAAAGTGGCGGAGTGGTTGGCCAAAGAGGTTGAAGGCATTTCCCAACTGACGGAGGACCATTGGAAAGTTATAAGATATCTAAGAGAGTACTGGGAGACTTTCGGCTCTTGTCCCCCCATAAAGATGTTAACTAAAGAGACCGGCTTCACGCTCGAGCAGATATACCAACTTTTCCCGTCTGGGCCTGCCCACGGCGCGTGTAAAGTAGCTGGTGCACCAAAGCCAACTGGCTGTGTCTAAATAAGATTTTTTTAAAAGCTCCATATCTTAATATCAAAAACGCTCTGTAAATATAAAATCCTAATTATACATACTATATATATTAGATGTAGATTTATTTTTATTAGCGAAAATTTAGTAACAATTTATTAAAATTATATACGCCACTAATCTCAATGACACACGGCTCTACGGTGTTCAAAATGGGCGACGTCTCGAATTTTAAGACACTTAAGGCAAAGGAAGATTTAGTAAAGACTTTACACCAGAGAGTAGGTCTAGAACTGCCGCCGAACCCGGTGGAATATGTTAAAAAGAGAATTCTGGAAGAGGTTGAGAGAAATAGAAATGTGAGAATGGCAGTAGATGTATGTGTCCACTGTGGGGTATGTCTAGACAACTGCCCCACCTACGTCAGGACAAAAGATATCTACAACTCTCCGGTGGGTAGAGCCGAGCTACTCCGCGCGTTTTTAAAGTCGAAGTCGCTAAGTGGTAAGATTTTTGGGTCTCTAGTAGGCGCTAAGGAGCTAGACGAAGAGCATTTAGAGAAGATATACACATATTACTACCTCTGTGTAGAGTGTAGAAAATGTGCCTACGCCTGTCCATTTGGTATAGACCAGGCGGATTTGACACGTACAGTGAGAAGTGTTATGTATGAGGCGGGGATAGTGTCGAAGTACGTCGCCACTGTTATAGACGCAATGGAGAGGACTGGCACAAATCTTGGGATGAAGCCTCTGGCAGTGATAAAGGCCATAACATTCGCAGCTAGTGAGATAAAAGAGGAGAAGAAAGTAGAGGTTGAGTACTACATCTACCGCGACGACCAGGGCAAGATGTTAAAGTATAGAGGAGACCAACTAGTTGGAGAAGTCTCTAAAGAGAGCGGCGACTGGCCTATCGCTTTGCTCATACCACCCTCTGCAGACTTTTTCACAAACCTAGAAACTTTAAAGGGGTATATGTTATTCCTCCACCTCCTGGGGATTAAGTATGCGTTTTCTACAGAGTTAGCCGAGCTGGCTAACTTCGGCCTATTTTCTACAGAACACCATTTAAAATATATTGGACAAAAGGCCGTTAAGGCAGTCGAGCGTCTAGGGGTGAGGTACGTAATAGCGGGTGAGTGCGGCCACGGGTGGCGTGCCTTTAAGAACTACACAGGTCCCGAGATCGAGAAGAGGGGGGTGAAAACAATGCATATATTCCACTTAGTAATAGACGCGATAAAGAAAGGGAAGATTAAACTCAACCCAGAGGCTAACGGAGATATTGTATACACATACCAAGACTCTTGCAACTATGCGAGAGGCGGAGACTTAATGGACGAGCCTAGGTTTATCATTAGCCACGTAGTAAAGAAGTGGGTCGAGTCGCCAAACAATAGAGAAAAGACTTGGTGTTGTGGAGGAGGCGGCGGCTTATTGACAGACGAGCTGTTGACCATAAGGATAGAATACGCAAAGAACTGGTACGAAGACGCGGTAAAAGTCCAAGCAAACCACATAGTCAGATCATGCGCCATCTGTAAAGCCCAGCTCAGCCACACAATACCCCACCTCAACAAAGAGTACCACAAAAACATCACCTACTCCGGACTAATGGACTTAGTATACAAAGCTATTGTAGTCTAAAATTAAGCTTTTCAAAATCGAGAGTTATATCTCACCATTTTTCAAAGAGCTGTCAGAACTCCGGCGTGTGTTAGAAAAATGAGAATAGACAAAGCGATTTATCAGTCGGCTATGTATGCCCCAGCTAGTATTAAAGGGAAAATTCTACTCAAAATAGCGTCTGTCCTCTGGCATGTAGTTCGCCATTAGGATATCATTGTGTAGACAGGTGCTACATAGGCAATGAGCTCAGCGACGTACTTGTCATGCCTTCGTGAGGCTATGTTCTCAAACACTTGATGTTTGTCTCTATGTTGGTAGTTGAAATTACGACCAAGCTGCGAGCGATAGCGGTTGCGTTTTGAATAAGAGTGAGGAAGTTTACGGGAGAGGATGCGGCTATACTTGTATAGCCTTCATATTTCTAGAAGAAGTGGTCTATAGCTAAGCCGCGCCTAGGGATCTATAACGGTCGGGTAGTCTCTCTGTGAATATTTTAGAGATTTTTAACATGTCTTATCTCTTCGCCTCTCCCTTATTGCAAATACAACATATTTACCTCTTGGCGAGACGCCCTCGTACCACATGAACACATTTTCACACTTTGGACACTCTAGCCTCTTGACCTCGTAGAATCCATATCTCCAGGGTTCACGCAATAGCTTAAAGCAGTTTACATACGCCTCGTAGCCACAGAAGGGGCATTTAACCACACCACGTCTTCCACATTTAGAAGAGTCTCTTTGGCTTTCTAGATTTTTTGAATTTCGCCTTGACATATTAAATATTTTATAAAAAATATATAAATTTCGTATAAAAAATTAATTGCCTCTGCGGCCGATGTCCACGTTTTGGCTAGACTTCGTAAAGTCTCAATCTTCTTAATTCTAGAAGCCTGGGGCTCTTTCTGTTTTTCTACTGATGAAAGCTATCCTCTAGTTTGTATTTATAAATATATATTTAACCATATTTGAAGAAAAATTTATATTTGCCACTTAGACTCTCCATATGCCGAAAAAACTACTGGTTCTGGGGGGCGGCACTGGGGGTTTGTTGATAAGCAAAGAGGTTAGAGATATAGTGGGGCCGCAGGATGTGGAGATTACGTTAGTAGACGTCAAGGAGAGGACTGAGTTGAGGCCGTCTTATCTCTACGTTGCCTTTGGCCACAGAAGGCCTGAGCAGATATCGATGCCTCTTGAATATGTCGAACGGCGCGGCGTTAAGTTTGTAAATGCAAAAGTGTTGAAGATAGACGCCGCGAATAGAAAAGTGAAGACTACAGCCGGCGATTTAACCTACGACGTGTTAGTAGTATCGCTTGGCGCCGAGACGGTGGGGGGCAGCTATTTACATACGTGGGAGATGGAGCCTGCGTTGAAGACCGCAGAGGCTATTTCACGACTAAAAAGTGGCAGATTGGTAATTGGTGCGTACTCAATGCCTTATAGATGTCCACCTGCCCCGTTTGAGTTAGCCATCATGGCGCATTACTACTTTACGACGAGGGGGGTCAGAGACAAGGTTGAAATAGTTGTGGTGCACCCCTGGAAGAAGCCGTTTGAATCTTTCGGCCCGTTAGGTATTAGGACAATGTCGAAGATGTTAGAAAATATGAATATTAATTACATGGGGGTGGGGCAGAACCCAGCTATTAAAACCATTTCTGAAAACTCGCTAGAGACCTCCAGCGGCGAGGTTATAAAATTCGACTTGGCGCTTATAACGCCGCCGCACAAGGCGCCAGACCCTGTTTTAGATAGTGACTTAGTGAAAAACGGCTGGGCTGCGCCGAGGAATCCCGCCAACGGCGACTTTAGAAGTGAGAAATACGACGACGTGTATGTCATAGGCGACGTGGCGGCTCCAAACGTCCCAGTGGGTATGGCAGGTACAATTCTCCACAGCTATGCCCCCTACGTGGTTAGTAATATCCTAAGTGATTTAATCGGGGCCTCTCTTGGCAAACCTAATTTTAGAATAGTGGGGACGTGTGTGATGGACACTGGCGGCTTCGGCATGGCTGCGGCTTGTGACTTCACTCCATTTGTGAAAAAACAAAAGCCGTACCCAGACTGTACCTTCCTTCCGCCGGCACCTGCGTTGAGAGTATTAAAAGAGATGTTTGAAAAGTTATACTTTGGATGGCTTCTGGGGAGGGCGCCATGACGGAGGTAGTAGTTATCCCAAAGGCCGAGTACGAGAAACTATTGAATGAAGTCGCTGAGTTGAAGAAAATGGTTGAGGAGTTGTCTCTCACATTTTTGCCTGTCAAACCAATCATGGAGAAGCTGCCAGACTTAATGGTCGACATTGAGGTGTTTAAACTCATAGCACCAATTGCCTCTCTCCTATACGTACTCGACGCGGCGGATATGAACGCACTGCAAGCGGCTGCACACGGCGGCATTATATGCACTAGTAAGGCGTTGAGAAAAGTGGCTGAAGACGGAGCTCCTAAGATAGGCCTCACGGGGCTAATCTCTGCGCTTAGAGACCCGGAGGTTCAGAGAGGTCTAGGTATACTTATTACACTTCTAAAAAGCGTTGGTAGCTGTATGGATGAACACTTAAAAGAGATAAAAGAAAAATAGGTTTTTTTAACTTCTTTTTCTAAAGATCTTCACTGCGATTAGGCCGCCTATTGCTACTTTGAATGGGTTTTCTGTTGGAGGCGGTGGGAATATGAAATAGATAAAGTAAAGGAAGGCGGCTAATAGTATTATAGCTATTGTGAGTGTTACTAAGACGAGTTTTTTCTCAATTGGTAGAAATTCTTCATACGCCTCGCCGGGGGCTTTCTTTTCTGCCGCGGTCATGGCCCTATCCACTTACTGTCTTCCAAGGTGGATATACGTCGTGGAAGAACACCCATGAGATAAATAACGCCACCCATACAATTATTCCAAACAACG
>JAWBJM010000004.1:0-46783 GCA_038832545.1 Pyrobaculum sp. | reverse complement strand
GGCTATAGAACAAATCTCTTATCCTCTCCAACACCGGCATGCTGTCTACAACAGACATGACCTTAGACAAGACGCGGGGATAAAAATCTTTATCTCAATTTTCTACGACGCCAAATTAAAAAACCCGCAGCAGCCGCAGCGGCGGCTGTGAGAACGGGCCAGGGAAACATAGACACTCTCTTCTCCACCACTGGGGCCATCTCAACTCTCGCCAACTCGCCTTTGAAGACTTCCACAGTGGCGCCGGCTAGGTGTAGATTAAGCCCCAGCGTGGGGGTTGCGTAGAACGTGACGTTGAAATATGCGCCGGTCCCCACTACTTTAAATCTCAGCGACGTGGGGATCTCAGAAGTGGCGTTACTCGGCTCGGCGCCTTTTGCATACACAGCCGCCGAGATAGACATTTTTATGTAAACTTCTAAAACTACGCCGGGGAGGGGGTTAGTAGATACTCTCCAAACTCCGCCGGGCGGCAGATCTATACTCTGTCTAAACGGCTCTCCCCACGGGGGCCGTACTGAGATCTCTAACACGCCTCTACTGGCTGTGACAGATAGAGCCACCTCCTCCCCCGGCGCGTATATCCACTCTCTGTCTACCTCCACGTCGACTTGTAGTCTATACGAAAACTCAATTTTAAAGCCGCCCCCCTCCCACTGCCAATTCGCCGATACGGGCACAGAGGCGGCTGAGGCTACGGCGAAGAGGAGAGTCAATGCGACTAGCGCAGGTGCCATGGCATATTTTAGAAAAACTTAAAAATTCTTTAACTGCGTGGGGCTATGGAGGCCCTCGGCACTTTTGACTTATTGATTAGAGTTGTCTACCTAGTCTTACTCATAGCGCTTCCCCTTATTTCAAAAAAAGTTGAGCATAACTTAGAGGTGTTTTTCTTCATTATGGCGGTCTCCGCCGCCACTATAGCGGGTATTTGGAGCGACTATTTGTTAAAAGAGGCGTTTCTCCACCCCGTGGCTGTGTACCAGCCCGGCATTGGCTACGTCCCCATTGGCATCACTCAAGTCGTCTTAATTGCGGGGACAGTCTTCTACCTCCTCCGCCATAGACTAAGCGCCAAGGCTGATCTATTGGCGAGGCCTGGGATAGTCGCTCTTTTAATATTTGCCCTCGGCTTGTCCAGTAGCGTCATCTCGGCTATTGTCGCCGCGGCGGTGTTGGCGGAGCTTTTAGCCTTCGCAAGAGCTAGCCATGAGTATAAAGCAAGAGCTGCCGTATATGCAGCTTTCGCCATCGGCGCCGGCGCCGCTTTGTTGCCAATTGGAGAGCCGCTGTCTACAATCGCCGTGGCAAAACTAAAAGAGGGCTTTTTCTACCTCGTAGACTTAATCTTCGACGCCGTGTTTATAATCGTGGCGTTTTTTGCAATATATACATATTTCGTATTGAAAAAACTCCACACAGCCGGCGTGGAGGTAGAGCCCTACGAGCCGCAGTTGAGAGTGGTGCTTCTCCGCGCCGGGAGGATCTTTCTATTTATCTTCGCCCTGACTATACTAGGCGAGTTTTTCAAACCTGTGGCTGAGATAGTGGCGGGGTGGGGCAAGGAGGTGTTATACGTCTTCGGCCTCTTGTCGGCAGTGGCGGACAACGCCACGTTAGTAGCGGCGTTGGTGGTGCCCGAGATGGCTAGAGACACCCTCAGAAGCTTTTTAATATCGTTAGTAGTGTCCGGCGGCTTGACTATACCTGGCAATGTGCCGAATATTATCTTCGCCAATGTGTTAAAAATCGGCTTTAAAGAGTGGATAAGACTGGCGTTGAAAATAGGCATGGCTGTATTCCTAGCTATTGGCGTATATGTATTGTTTTTAGTGCCCTACTCGCCGTTTAGACAGTGAGAATTATAGTGGCGAGTAGCCACGCCGCAGAGGCCATAAAGACTATTGTAAAATGCGCCGAGGTGGTGGCGGCGCCGGTCTACGACTACGTCAAAGAGCCAGTGGACAGAGCGGCCGTGGCGGCGGCGGTGGAGAGTAGCGACTTAGTGATATTCTCCTCAGGCGCGGCGGCTTATAGACTAAGAGAAGAGGGGGTCTCGCTCAGTCTATCCGGCAAGGTGGTGGCCACCGCCGAGGGGAGGAGGGGCGCCGTGATGGTGAAAAACACATTTGGCGTAGAGCCTCAGTTAGTGTACAACACCGCCGAGGACCTAGCCGCCGCCTTAACTAAATGCGGCACCGCCGTGTTGTTCCACCACGGAGAGCCCGCGGAGGCCCTGGCCACGAGGCTGAGGGAGTTGTGTAGAGATGTGTACGAGTTCTATACATACAGGGCGGTGCCTAGAGACCTCTCAAACTACCCCAGGGGGGACGTCTACGTCTTTTTCAACGCCTCTTCTGCCGAAGCCCTCGCCATCTACAGACCAGATTTGTTAAAAGACGCATTAGTAGTGGCTGCGGGGCCCGCCATTGTGAAGACTTTAGCGAAGTACAACATAGCGGCGAGGCAAGCCCCAAGTGGGAGAATAGGAGACGTGGCGCAGTATCTAAAAGAGCTCGCCGGCTGCCAGCCCCCCACCGGCTAGTTAAAAGACCCATCGTCAGACCAGCGGCCGTTACGACACTGCCGCCAGTGTAGAAACAACGTCTCTATTACCCAAGATTATTGTAAAGAGTATATTAAACCCGATTAGATTTTTTAAAAATTTCTGTATGGACAATACTATAATTATAGATAGGTATATATTTACAAAACGAAAGAGAGCCATGGCACCAAACAAATACATAATAGCCGGCATTGTGGCAGTATTGGCAATTGCGGCTATAGCAGCAATAGTGGCCACATCACCGACGCAAGCCACTTCCACCACACAAGAGCCCGCGCCACAGCAGCCTCGGCAGACTCCCCCCGCGCCGCCTCAACAGACGCCGCAGCCTCAACAGCCCACGGCTCAGCAAACGCCGGCTACGACTCCGCCGTAACAGACTCCTCAAGATGCAGCCAGTAGGGCCTCTCTAGATGAGGAGATATACCTCAGGTCGTTGACAGGCGTTTTGGTAGGTAGGACGTTACTAAATGGCTATCAGAAAGTGGCCTTGGTCACCGTGCCTGATAGAATTTGTAGCTCTCTCGCCGCTGCTACAGCTACTTCATTTATTAACAACGTGGCTGGGTACAGAGACGGCGTGGCTAAAATCTTTGTCTACGAGCCGGGCAGAGAGCGAGAGGTGGCGAGGAGGATTAAAGAATTCGGCGCCGAGGCCGTGTATATTGTATACGGCGGCGAGCAGAGCCAGAGATATGTGGCTAATATTACAAAAAAGACACTAGAGGCTCTGGCCGCTACGACGGCGCCTTGTTGATACATGTCAGAATATTCCTCGCCACGAACCGCCTCCAGACAGTGCTAGAAGACCCCGCCTTGAGAGAGTACTTGACTAAAGTGAGAGAGATTCGGTTATTTACAGCAGACCTCCAGAGAAAGGAGTTCCTATTCCACAGAGTAGAGATAAACGGCACCTCTATCAGGCTAAACACCTACTGCAGAGTCCCACTGACAGATGAACACGTCAATTTGTTAAGAATCTACCTGCCGCCTCCGTAAAACCCCCTTTTTGTATCAATTTTTTTGCACTTATTTTTTAACAAGAGCCTTCCCCTACTCCATGGACCCCGTCGCCGCGTATGTCCTGACGCTTTTAGCCTACGAAGAGGCGCGGGGGGGCGTTGGGGCTACGCGCTATAGAGTAATGAGACTCCTCAACCAATACCCCAACTACGTCTATAGAACTATTAACAGATTGGAGAAAGAGGGCTATGTCGAGTGCCTTGGCGGAGGTCGGGGGCGTAGGTGTAGAGCCACACTACTAGCCTTGTTTAAGCTATACACATCCGGCTCCACCGTGGCGGAGCGGCTAATAGCCAAGCGGCTAGGCGTAGAGTCAATAGACGACCTCAAGACTGTGTTGAGAGAGGTGGCGAAGACAAACTACGCCCCCCGCAACGCCATAGACCTCACAGGCTGGCTAGTAGTAAACGCCGAAATGCCAGAGGCTAGAAGACTGTTAATTGAAATAGCGCCCGGCCTAAGGCACCACCTCTGCGGCGACTCCTAACGCGCGGGGTGGTCACAAAGAACGCCACGGCGTTTTTTAAAACTAGTGTAGAAGTTTTTTGCCAATTGTATATATTGAAATAGCTGTCGCCTCGTGTGGAGGAGCGCGGTGTGTCTAATGAGTGCCAAGTTTTGAAAGAATGTGTGGAGTTTATGTCGTGGTGTCGCAACGCCCTTAGAGAATTCGGCGCGGTGGTGGGGGAGTTGAACAATAGGGCTATGAGGTATAGCTTCATGGTGGCGTCTATGTGGAAAAAAATACAGAGAGATTTAAGACAGACTATTTTGTCAATACACCGAGACGTTTTAGAGCGGCTGGGAGTCTCTGTGGAGGCTGTGGAGAGAGTGAAAGTAGTGGACCAGGCGGGTGTTTTGAGAAGGGGGTACGTATTCTATCTAGACGTGGTGAGGGCGGGAGGCGGGGTGTACCTCCTCGAGACTAGACACATAGCAGACCTTGAGGACTTAGAGTGGTTTGTGTTAAAGTGTAGAGCTTTTGAAGTAAACATGGGCGTGGAGGCTAAGAGGCGGATTTTCGTGGCGGTGAATGTAGACAGAGAGACTGTGGAGAGGGCAGGTGAGCTGGGGGTGGATTTAGTATACGGAGCGGTGTTAGACTAGGCGCGGCAGTAGGCCTCTCCGCTCTGCGTATAGAAGCGCCGCCACTGTCTTCCCGTCTGTAATGACGCCTCTGTCAATTAACTCAAACGCCTCTTTTATAGACATCTCCACCACCTCCATGCCCACCTCGCCGAGGTCTCTCACAGGCGCCGCCTCTCTCTCCACATTGTCTGTGAAGTATATTTTTATCAACTCGTCGCTGACGCCGGGGGAGGGGTAGAAGTCTAGTAAAAACTGTAGCCTTAGGGGGCGGTAGCCAGTCTCCTCAGCCAACTCTCTCGCAGCCGCCTCTTCTGGAGACTCCCCCGGCTCCACGGCGCCGGCTGGGATCTCTAAAGTCCACCTACCCAAGGCGCCTCTGAGCTGTCTAACAAATACGACGCTGTCTCCCCTCAAGGCCAAGACGGCGGCGGCTGGGGGGAGGGAGATATACTCTCTCAAAACCACAACGCCGCCAACCTGCTTGGGCTTTTTTACAATTGTAAATCTCTCAGTCCTATAGACCGCCTCCACGTCTCAATCATATAGTAGATTTAAATATTAACCAACACCCCGTCTTGTGTCTGTCGTAGTGGGGCACCACCACTGGGGGTCTCCTGGGGGAGGGCAGTTGGTGTGCGCTGCGACGGCCTACGCCTTCGAGGCCTTGGGCAGGCGGCCTGTGTTAAGCGGAGTGTTTAAATTCAAGCCGGAGAAATACAACGATTGGTACGGCATAGATTTAGCTAAGTACCCAGTGGTTACGCTCCCGCTCGAGGCGAGGGCCTTTGGCCTATGGGCTAGGCTATTCGTCTGGCTCCCGGCGAAGAAGGCCTTGAAGAGGTACAAGGCAGATGTCTTATTCCTCGACGAAGTCACCTATAGACCTTTGACAAAGGGGAGGAGGTATAAGATTATAGAGTATATACACTTCCCCTTTGAGGTTGTGGTAGACCCCAAGTTCAGAGGGACGGGGCTAGCCTATGGAGAAGACCCCTACTTCAGCCGTTATACAACATTCCCAATGAGTCTATACTGGCGGTTGTTCACCTGGGCGCTGCCCCGTTTCTCACGTGGGAATCCCTTCTACGCGGCGGATTTAGTGCTTACAAATTCTAAATGGACTGCAGAGGTGGCGAAGTTAGTCTACGGGGAGAGGCCCCATGTGTTAAATCCCCCCATCGCGCCGAATGTAGAAGTGTTGGCGGGTCCAGCGCCTTTTGAAGAGAGAGAGGCGGCGGTGGTCATGCTGGGCCGGTTTTCACAAGAAAAACGCTACGACTGGGTAGTGAGAGAAGTGGCGCCTAGATTAATTAAAGAGGTGCCCGGGGCGAAGATCTACATCTTCGGCGGAGCAGCCACCCCCACTTTGAGGGCCTATTTAAACAAAGTGAAAAAAATAGCAGAGGAGGCTGGAGTGGCTGATGTAGTTATAACAACGCCAGACGCCCCCCGTCGAGATATAAACAAGGCGATGGACAAGTCGAGAGTTTTCCTCCACGCCACAGTAAACGAACACTGGGGTATAGCAGTGGCGGAGGCCATGGCCAGAGGCCTGCCAGCAGTAGTCCACAAGAGCGGAGGCGCGTGGACAGACTTGGCCGCTGAGGGAGAGGCCGCCTTGGGCTACCAGTCGGCAGAAGAGGCTGTGGAGAGCTTAGCGAAATTATTGACGGATAGAAAGACGTGGAGTTACTACTCGCAGCAGTCTACAAGAAGAGCGGCGGGGCTAACTATTAACAACTATATAGAACATTTAAATAGATATATAGACAAATTTATAAAGTTTTAAAATCTCTTAATCTGAAGTCATTTCTATTTAGAAAAAGATTTTTATCTAATAATCGACATTAGCACATGGATACAACTCCTCTCCTGTGGCTAAGTGCCCTTGGGATATACCTCCACGCCATCTATATCTCATTTACATACGGCCTGCCGTTGGCCATAGGCGCGGTGTTATGGATGTGGCGGAGGACTAGAGACGGCGATTTTTTAAAAGCGGCGAAGTTGATGACTGCAGTCCTAAGCGCCAACTTTGCCCTGGGGGCGATTACCGGCACGTTAGTAGAGTTCGGCCTTGTGCAAGTCTGGCCTGGGTTTAACTTCGCCATCGCGACCTTCGCCTTTGCGCCTCTCGCACTTGAGTTAATCGCCTTCGCTAACGAAGTGGCGTTTTTAATACTTTTCGTAGTTACACTGGGGAGAGTGAGGCCCGCCGTGAGTCTATCGCTACTGGCGGTATTCGCAGGCTTTGCCTACATGTCAGGCGTTTTGATAATGGCTGTGAACTCTTGGATGCAGGCCCCGTGGGGAGTGGGGGAGGTCGCCCAATCTCTCTACCCATTTATGCCCCCCTACGGCCCTAGTGAAATAGAGGTGTCTAAACTCTTAGCGCTTCGAGCCGCCGCCTTGGCCACGGGTCAGCCGCTGTCATTAATGATAGAGAAGCCCGGCGCGGCGGTGGAGGTGGGTCTAGTGCTAAGAGACCCAATGGTGATTTTCTACAGCCCATACGCCGTAGTCTCTGCGGCCCACACAATATTAGCCGGGGCGTTGATTGGGCTAGCCGTCGTGATGGCGGGTTGGCTGTATAGATACTATAGGTCAAGAGACGCCAAGTATTTAAAAATTGTAAAGCCCATGGCCTTTGTCTTCACTGTATTGTTTATAATCCAGGCGCCTGTCGTGGCACACTTCCAAGGCGAGGTGGTGGCTAAGTACAACCCCACTAAATTCGCCTTGATGGAGGGCGCCTACGAGACGAAGTACGACCCCCTCAAGGCCTTTCTAGCATATGGAGACCCCAACAGACCTATTCCGGGATTCGACGAGTTTAGAAAGGCGTGTATGTCACACGGCGACAAGACGCTAGGCGACTTGTTGAGGGCGGCTGGGGTCAACTCTACAGTTCGGCTGGCCGTGGAGTATGTAGATTTGACCTCTATCAAGGGCGTGAGGCTTTCAGATCTCTGTCTGGCAGATTTAGAAAAAGCCGCGTCGTACATGCCCATTATTCATACAGCGTATTACACAAAGACCGCCTTTGCCATCTTAGGCGGGCTGGCGGCGTTGGCACTCTTCTTCTATTTCTACAAAGCCCCGCTCTTTAGCAAAATCGCCGGGCTAATTGTCAAAATATTGGGCGGCGAGAGGAGAGGGCTACTGGCTCTGTCTATATTAACTATCCTCGGCACTGTGTTACCCGCCGTGTTGGGCTGGTACGTAAGAGAGGCTGGCCGCAAGCCGTGGACAGTATACGGGCTGTTGTACCCAGAGGACGTAGTGACGCCTGTGCCCTACGCCACAGACCCCGTCTTTTTGACTTGGGCATACGCCGTAGTGCTAGCCGTAAATTTGGGCGGCCTGGCTGGTTTGTATATTATAGCCACTAGAAAAGACAAGTTTTTAAAAATGTTAAAAAAAGAATAAATTATTTTTTACAGAATTTATCTAACTCTCTCACTACGTCTCTTATTCCAATAAGCCCTACTAAATTCCCATCTTTGTCCACTACTATTACTCTCCTCACGTTGTGCTTTAACATTTTTTCTAAAGCCGCCTCCGCCGGCTCGTCTTCTCTTACTGTGACTAGTCTATGCATTGTAGCTATTTTGTCCACTGTGGCGTATGGAGATATTTTCAAAGCCGTTGCTTTTACTATATCTCTCTCGCCTACTATTCCAATGGGCTTATTCGGGTTTTTACTATCTACTAACACCAGCGCCCCTATGTTGTATTGCGTCATTATCTGAGCCGCCTCTTCTATCGTCTTGTCTGGAGTTATTGTCTTCACTGGCTTTGACGCGAATTCTCCACTTAGCATAAAACTATCATTATTTTACATTAATAAACATTATTTTTAATTTTGATAGAATAATTTTTATAAATAGGATATTATAATTTTAAATATTTATCAAGAGGGGGCTGTGGCGAGTTGAGTGAAAAAGTTTTTTACCTCTGCATAAAACGTCTTGTCGACATTGGCTACATGAAGATTGCAATTGTCGGCGCAGGTTTTGGAGGCTTAGCAGCAGCTGCTCTTTTGGCGAAGAGAGGCCACGAGGTGGTGGTTTTTGACAAGAGATGCGCCGTGGGGGGCAGGTCTATGGCCGTAGAGGTGGGGGGCTTCAAGGCCGAGATCGGCCCCACTTGGTATTTAATGCCAGAGCTCTACGAGGCTTTTTTCTCTGAGCTAGGCACTTCGCCGCCTTATAGACTCGTGGAGCTAAAGCCCAAGTTTCTATACATAGACAAAGGCGTGTGGGTAGAGGTGGGCGAGGACCTGGGGGCTAGGCTGGAGGAGCTTGAAAGGGGGGCCGGGGACAAATTCGTGGAGTTGATGGAGCGGGCGGCTGTGGTGTACGACAGAGTGATAAAGTGGGCTCTGTACAGATCGTACGACTCTCCCCTAGACGTGGCGGCCGCCGCCCTGTCTCTCAGGTCTTTCTCGCTACTACAGTCCTACGAGAAGTTGCTGTCTAGATATTTCAAAAATCCATTAGTCAAGAGGCTTTTAGCCTACGACGGGATGTTTCTAGGGACTCCCCCCTGGGAGCTCCCCGCCGTCTATGGCCTTTTGGTGACATACGCCACCTTTGTAAGAGGCGTATACCACCCAGTGGGGGGGTTCGGCGCCGTCGCCTCCGGCGTGGCGTCTCTAGTGGAAAAACTCGGAGGCCAATTTAGGCTCTGTACAGAAGTGAAGGAGGTGGTAGTGGAGGGGGGGAGGGCGGCCGGCGTGGCCACCTCGGCCGGAGTTGAGAAATTCGACGCGGTGGTGGTAAACGCAGACTATTTAGAGGCGGAGAGGAGGCTCTTGAGGCCAGAGTACAGAACTCTATCCGACGGGTGGGACTTAGCTCCCTCTGCCTACATGGCGGTGGTGGCTTTCAGAGGCAAAGCCCCCGCTGTCCACACCATCTATATAGACAGTTGGGAGAGACACATGGAGGCGTTGTTCTCAAACGGAGCTATGCCAGAGAGCCCCTCTTTCTATGTTCACATACCCACGTTAGTAGAGGAGAACTGGGGCCGCGGAGGTTGGCACACGGCATTTGTCTTAGTCCCAGCGCCGCCGGGCGGCGGCTACGGTCCAGAGGGGCTAGGCGCCGCCTTGGTGGAGAGAGTGGTGGAGGGGGAAGTCGTGCCTCTCGCCGAGTTCTCAACTGACTTTTTCTGCGGGGCGTTAAGTTCGTATAAATGCACGGCGCTGGGGCTTAGACATAATTTAAAACAGACGGCGTGGGGGAGGCCCCCCATTAGACATAGAAAAGTGAAAAATCTATACTTCGTCGGCCAGTACGTACACCCCGGCGTAGGCGTGCCGATGGTGTTGACTTCGGCAGTAATTTTGGCAAAGAGATATTTTTAACATGTCCTCACGTCACTATAGTCTATTTAGAGTGGGGCGGAATTTCTACCTATCCAGCGTCTTGTTCCCCCGGCGTGTTAGAGACGAAGTGGCTATCCTATACGCCTACGTCCGCTACGTCGACGACTTAGTAGACTGCCCAACGCCTAAAGTAGACCTATTCTATAGAGTGTGGAGGGCTTTAGAATCCGCCGCGAGGGGCGGCCCGGCGCCTCCAATCATCGCCGAGTTTGTAGACTTGGCACACCGCCGGGGGTTTCAGTGGAGAGACGTCGAGGCGTTTATGGAGTCTATGGAGATGGACTTATACATAAGAGAGTACGACACCTATACACAACTATTGAAGTACGTATATGGCTCCGCCGAGGTGATCGGCCTATTTATGGCCAGAATTCTGAGCCTCCCCAAGTCGGCGGACCCATACGCGAGGCTGTTGGGGAGGGCTTACCAGTTGATAAATATGGCTAGAGACGTGGCTGAAGACGCGGCGCTGGGCAGGAGGTACATCCCAGAGGAGTTTCTAAAAAAGGCGGGGGCTGGCGGAGTGGCGCCTACAGAAGAGTTCGCCACGGCCTTGAGGCTGTTTTTAAAGAAATACTACGAGGCGAGGTTGGCGGCGGAGGCGGGGTATCGATACATCCCAAGGCCCTATCTACGGGCTATAAAAACCGCCTCTGATATATACGACGCCACTGCCTGGACAATTTGGAGGCGGCCACTGGTGGTGTTCGAGAGAAAAGTTAGGCCCCACTGGGGGTACGTGGCTGGGCTATGGCTAAAGAATTGGCTACTGCCCTAGTCCACAGTAGGCCCCGTTTTTGGCTATACACAGCGGGTCCTTTCTTAGTGGGCTACGGCGCGGGAGCCGCGGATTTGTGGAGCTTCGCCTCGCCGATTTTTATCTACGGCTTTGTCTATTTTTTAATATTTGCCAACGTGTTTCTATATGGTGTAAACGACGTATTTGACTTAGATACAGATGTTCATAACCCCAAGAAGAGAGGCCCTGAGAGACACGCGGTGGGCGTTAGGAAGAGTCTGGCCGTGTGGGCCGCGGCCTCTGCGGCGTTGGCGGCGCCGTTGTTTATAGACACAACGTCGGCGGCATACGTCCTCGCCTTCTTGGCGCTGTCTTTTATATACAGCGCGCCGCCTATAAGGCTTAAGTCACGGCCGTTTCTAGACTCCTACAGCAACTGGCTCTATATAGTGCCGGCGGGGCTGGGCTACTACTTAGCCTCAGGCCACCACATGCCTCTCTGGGCGTGGGCGGCGGGGGTGTTCTGGACTGCGGGCATGCACGCCCTATCCGCCGTGCCTGACATCGAGGCCGACAAGGCCGCCGGCGTGAAGACAGTGGCCACGGCGCTGGGGAGGAGGGGGACTATGGCTTTTGTGGCTTTGAACTGGCTTGCCACTGCGTCGATTCTGACGTATGTAGATATATTGTTGGCGCCCTCTTTTATATACTTTGCCATAGCTCTATACCTTACGGCGGCGCCTGACAGAGTAGAGACTTGGTACTGGAGATTCCCGTTGATAAACTCGGCCATGGGGGCCGGTGCGTTTATATACGCCACGCGATGGATTATACCTGGCTTTTGACTCTACCCCTCCTCTTCGAGATTAGGAATTGGCTCGCCCCGAGGAGAGATAAATGCGGCGTAGAGCCGCAGATCTACATACCGGCGAGAGGCGAAGACGAGGCTTTAAAAAAGACGGCGGAGTACGCTGTGGTGTTGAGAGACGCAGACGACGTGTGTAGAGAGCCCAGTTGCCTTTTGCTAAAAACCACGGGGAAAAGCGCCGCTTTAGAGTACGCAGTGTCTAAATCGACGGCAGAGTACATCGCACTCTTCGACTCAGACGTCTACTTCACAAAAGAAGACGCAGAGGCCTTGGCCTGCGCCGCGGGTGACGGCGTCGCCACTGCCTACAGAGTAGTGAAGTGTAGAGACTTCTCTACGTGTCTAGCCGCCGCGGTGAGCGACTTCGGCTTTTTATACATGTCTTGGAGGAGGTTTATCTGGGGAGGCGCCGTGGGGGGGAGGAGAGAGGTCTTAGCGAGAGTGTACAGAGGAGTGTCTAGCCACGTCAGCGACGACATATACGCCACAGAGAGGGCCAGGGAGCTCGGCGTGGCTATTAAATACGTCCACGTGGCCCCTAGGTCAGACCCTCCCGGGAGGGGGGCCTTGGAGAATATACGCTGGGCTTTTAGACAATACGCCATTGCGTACCGCCAAGGCGGCCTGTGGACAAAACTGGGGATTTTAGCCACAGCCGCTTGGCTAGCCACAGTCTTGGCGCACCCAAAGGCCTTGGCCATCCTCTACCTCTGGACACTCGCCCGCAGAGTTGTACTCAGAGAGGGGAGTTATCTACACTACGCAGCGGCGGCTCTGCCCGCTTTTGTGATAACCGCCGCGGCGACGGCGGCGTCGCCATTTATAAAAAAGATAAAGTGGAGAGATAGGTCACTAGAGCTCAGGTGAGTGTTTGTCAATAAAGAAGTGGAAAAAATGCTGGTGGCTGAAAAAGGGGGGGTTTAGCGAGTTATCCAGATCGGCGGCGCCGTGGCGTTTTTTAGAGTTATGCCTAGGGCAGCTGCGGCGGTGGAGCCCACTTGTGGCATCCATGCGTTTATGTACATTTTCCTAATCTCCACGGCTCTGCCGCCAATTACGCCGATTATTCCTCTTACTTCTGCCCACGTCCCCGCGCCGTCGTGGCATCCAATAGTTTCAAATAGGACTGGTACAACTACTTCCAGATCGCCTGTGGCTGTTCTGTCGTAGCTACAGTAGCCAGGTTTTACCACTATTATGACGTCGCCCATTCTAGACGCGGCGGGGCCATCTAGATAGAAGAAAGACCTCTCGTCGCCGTACAATACGTTAAAGGGCCCAGTGGGCGATCTTCTAGCTAAGACCATCGCAATAGGCCTCTCGCCCGTCGCCGGGTCTCTGATGCCTAACACCGCCTCTACCACTTGGTCAACTACTCTACTGTAGGTGGCTGGGTCTGTGCGGAGCTTGGGGTTTATGTAGATATAACTCCCGTCGTAGAACGGCGAGGCCAGGAATGGTAGTGTTGACTCACATAGACCAGAGGCTAAACCCCACGGTGTATCGCGACGTGGCTAAGTTCGGCGTCGTGGCTGAGGACAACACAGTAGTCACGTAGCCTCGTATAGATACCCCCCGCCTTTTTCAAACCGCCTCACAAGCCCCCTCTCTGTCAAATATGCCAACGCCTTCTCCACCTCGGCGGGGTCTTCTCCCAGTTGTTCAATAATGTAGCCTAACGAGAGGGGCCCGTGGCTTTTTAAAAAACTATATACTCTATAGGCGAGGCGGGGGGGCCTTCTAACAACTACTTCGTATATCCACAACGCCGCGATTATTAAAGCCGCCACGGCGCCCACTCTCAGCGCTATCGGGGCGAGGCGGGGGAGTAGTAGAGACACTGCGGCTGTGAGTACTACCACGGCTAACAAAGCCGTCGTGTACTTCATCTTATAGGTATCACCGGCACCACCTGTCCCCCGCCGCCTGTTATGGCCACTATCTGTACATTGCCGCTCTGCGCCACTTCTCTAAGCCCCAGTAGGTATATATACAACTCCGCCAGCCTCACGGCATCTGCCGCCTCGGCTCTCGCCGCCGTTATTAACATCTCTACAGTGGCCCGCGTGGCGTTTCCGATAAGTAAAATCTGGCTAGCCTGCGCCAGCGCTCTTGTAATTGTGGCGTTTGCCTCTGCCAAGGCGGCTAATACTACTTTTGTATAATTCGCCCTAGCCAACTCTTCAACTCTCTGCCGCTCGAACTGAGCCCTAATAGCGTCTTGCTGCGCAGCCACTTTCCTATTAATCGCATCGCTCACCTCCCGAGGCAAGATAAAATTTAACACATTGACGTCTAGAATTTCCACCAGACCCGCCAGTGCTAAGTCTCCCTCGACAGCCTCTCTATACTGCTGCTCAATTTGTCTAGCTATTACGTCTCTATTCTCGACTAAATAGTCCAACGACACTTTTGAGATAATGTCTCTAACCAACTGCCTAGCCTTAGGCACTAACACTTTGTCGTCGTAGTCTACCCTTGGGAATTTTTTCACAATTTCGTCAAATCTCTCCGGCCTTATTCTATACCTCACAACCATCTCCACAGTAACCGCCACGCCGTCTCTCGTCAACACTACAGGCGCGGAGTACACCCACTGACCTGCCCCCCTCTCTGCCTGTACAAACTCAATCACCTCTATGGCGTACGAGCCTTCAATTAGGTACGCCCACGGCGCCTTGAATCCCAGCGCCGGGCCTATTACAGGCTTACTAATTGTCCCAGACACTGGGTCCACCACCACTGCGACAGTCCCCGCGGGGAGGGTGTAGACAGTTAAAGAGGCCACAATAGCTAACGCAAACATAACAATGACAACTAATACAAAAGATGCAGACTTTTTAAAATCTACGCCCCTCTCAACTGGAAACACACTCTATTGTAATAATCACTTTAAATTTTTGACGCTACGACGGCCTACACCTCAGAGGGGCTGTGGATTTAAGAAAGTCGAGGGGAGCCGCCGCGGTGGGTATCTCGCTGACGTGTCTATTTTTGTAAGTATGCCATGTGGACCTTGGGGGCATAGCCGCCCCCGCCGCCGCTCGGCTTAAGACTAATAGTTTGTTCAAATTTACGTCTATCCTCCTATAGTCCACAGGCAAGACCGGCGCGGGGAGCCCCGCCTCTTTGAGAGCTCTAAGTCTATGGTGGCCGTCTAACACTGTACATGTCCACACGTCGACCACTATCGGAGCCACCCACCCCTCTAGTCTCAACTCGCCTTCAGTCTCTTCATGTGGGAGAAGCCCCTCGGTCTGTACCACTAGTGGATAGGCCAGGGGGGCTGCCTCCTCGGCGCGTTTTAAATCTTGCCATGTGTTGATATTTAAGAGCGGCGGCACCTCTACGTCTACCCACGCCTCTCCTAACTTGGGGGCCCAGCTCAGCCCCACGTACCTCCCGCCGGAGACGGCGGTGGCCATGACGGCGTTTTTTAACAAAGGAGCCACGTGGCGGGGGGTCAAGTCGGCTAAGTCACATGAGACAACTAAAGCGGGGGCGTATCTATCCACCACTTCTTTAAAATCCCGTTCGTAGCCCACGCCCTGGGTATACGCCACCTCAAGCCCCCAGAGCCCCGCCGCCCAAGCCACTCCGCTGTGTCTCGCCGTGGTGGCCACTACTAGTTCTCTAAAACCTGCCCATTGGAGGGCTCCCACTACTCTAAATAAAATGGGCACACCCCACACAGGCATTAGACACTTCTCTGGATTATTTATCCTAGTCCCCCCACCCCCGGCCAAAATCACCGCTCTCATACACGCGCTACAGCCACTGTGACTTTTTTAAAAAACGCCCTTTTTCTATATATCAACTCTCCCCCGGGCCCCGCGGCGGTTAGAGCAGCTCTCTCAGCCACGTTGCCCACCCCCACTCTGATCTCGGCCAATTGACTAGGCGGCGATAGACACCTCCCCTCTATCAACTCCTCCGGCTTTAGATAGACAGCCCTCACCCCCAGAGCCTCCGCCACTTGGTAAACTATTGGCTTTATCGAGGCCACCGCCTCCACCGCCTGCGCCTTTAAATCAGCCATGGCCTCCATAACGGCGGCAACGACGTCGTCCACTGTGGCTCTAGAAGTGGCCCCGAAGCCTACGTACAGTCTCCAGGGCCTACAACAGAACTCGCCGACACAACCCCTCTTAATCACGACGGCGCAGTGAGATCCCTTGCTATAACCAGGAGGGGGGTGTACGTCAGCGTCTATACACACCTCTTCTCCAGACGTCAACGCCTTGTACGCCCTGAGCTTATCTACAGGAGATAACTCACAGAGCAATAGCCGCTCTACGTCCTCTAGGGGGGCGAATCCAGCGATTTCCGCAGCTGTGGAGACCACGGGGGTTGAATCTAAGACCTGGGCGAGGCGAGTGGCTAATTTATTAGCGCCTCTATGCATCCCCAACACCGGCACTATATATTTCACATCGTGTGTGACCACTAACACCGGTGGGTCTACCTCCTTCCCCATGAGTCTACCACACAGCGCCCTTATCACGCCCCCCATAGCCATAACAAAAATATACGCGTCGTAACAGCCCCAGACCTCCTCTAGTTGTCTATATTGAAATATATGAGCCGGCGCCCCCAACGCCTCTACCGCCTTGGCCACCTCCGCCGCCGCCTCTTTGCCAAGCGCGGAGGAGTAGATAACTGCCACTCCTCTCCAAAACGGCCTATCCACGGCAGTCCACTACTAAAGCCGACAGGTGACTAAAGGGCCCGCCGGCTTTAGACAACTCCTCCACTGACCCACGCCAGATTTTTTCACTGGCGAGCGTCAAGTCCTCTAACACCACCGCCGCGCATCGCCCAAGCCCTCTCTTCACCAACTCCGTGGCCACCTCCGCCGGGCCGCTGGCCGTTGGGGGCGGGAAGATTAAGAGCGCTCTAGTCTTTGCAAGTGCCAATACGTCATCTACACTCTGTGGAGTAGAGGCGTGGAGAGATACGAAGACCACCTGGGCTAGGTCAAGCCCCACTCTGCCCAGCGCCACCAACGCCGAAGAGACGCCGTGGACAATTTTATACTCAACCCCGGCCTCTCTAAGCCTCTGGAGAAGCTCCCAGTCCGACACAGACGGATCTCCATGAGTTAATAGACAGACGTCAACCTCTTTCGACAGAGAGGCGGCTCTGGCCAACTCCTCAATTTGGTTTTCATAGTTGAGATACACCACCTCCCTCCCGCCGAGCCGATCTATAAATCTCTCAACTACTGACCTCCACCCCATTACTACTCTACACTTCTCTAACGTCTCCAACGCCTCTAGCGTAATAACTCTGGGGTCCCCCGGTCCGGCGCCCAGGACATAGAGCACATTGACGTGGTGCAGTATATTTAAAAAGTGTCTCTAGAAAAAATTTATATATGGGAAACTTATCCATATTTTATGAAGCTAACTTTAAAAAAATTAAAAATCGCCGAGAAATACGCCACTTGGCAGAGTGGTTTGATTTTGTTAATGGCTGCGGTGGGGCTCTCAGTGGTGCTTTACCCAGCTCTACTAAACTCAGCTACAGGGGGCTTGTTAGAAAAGGCGCTACCCCCCTCTATTTACAACGCAATTCACGAACTTAGACACCTATGGGGTATCCCATGTCATTAAAAATTTACATTTTTACAGGTGCCCTTGCGGCGTTGGCACAATTGGCTTTTTTATACCACTTCGCAGCGCCCCTCGCCGAGGAGTTACACGAGGCGCTGGCGGAGGAACCGGAAGAAGAGTCGGCGTGGTGGGCCGCGGCGGCTGTGGCCTTGATAGCTGGTGCACTCTGGGGGGTGGTGCTACACGCCTTTGCTAAGCGCTTCGGCTTATTCCAAGGGGCCTTCGCCGCCTTTGTAGCTTTTTCACTTCTTCCCACGCTGAAGTGGCTCCCCACGCCCCATGGAGTTAGCTACGTAGAGCCTGTATGGTGGAGAGAGGCTGTGCACGGCGCGTATTTGTTATACAACGCCGTTGTTCTGTGGATTTTGGCGAGGCGTGTCCCCATAGGGGCAGCCGCCGCGTTGGCGGTGGGTTTCTACGCCTTCCCTAACTTCACCCTTCCCCATGAATACATAGAGTATGTGCCGTATTTAACGGCGCTACAAGGCCTCTCTATTACTTCATGGGCGTTGTTTTGGACGTCGGCGGCGGGTCTAGTATACCTACTCTCCCCCGTGAAGAGGGTATGGAGGTGATTTTGATAAACCACGGCTCGAGGAGGCCGGACTTTAACCTACTTATGGAAAAACTAGCCAAAGACCTCTCAGAGAGGCTTGGCGTAGAGGTGTATGTGGGATATAACGAATACGCCGATCCTAACTGGCGGCAGTTGTTAAAAGAGGCGGGGGACAGAGTGGTTTTGGCTTTGGCCTTCCTCGGCGTAGGCAACCACGTGGCTAGAGATATACTAGATGAGCTGGGAGTGGAGGTTGGGAAGTGGGCTATGTCGAAATACGGCAAGTGGGTGTACGTCACCCCTCCCCTAGGCGACTCGCCGCTTGTGTTCAGCGCCTTGGCTGCGCGGATACGAAAGGCTATTGACCAATTCTCTACCCCGCTGGGCGGGACCCCGGAGGAGATTGAGTCAAGTAGTATGGGCTATGTGGCTGAGGCCTTGGGTCTAGACTTGTCTAACTGGCGCGACAGGTTGAGAGCAAGAGCTGCCTACGCCACTGGCTGTCTCGAGGCCGCGAAGAGGCTGTGGATATCTCAAGACTTATTTGACGCAGCGAAGGAGGCCCTGGCCGCAGGTGCCCCGGCGGTGGTGGATGTAAAGATGGTAGCCGCTGGCCTTCGGTACAACAATGTATATATCGCCGTGGAGGCCCCCGTTGAGCCCAGTCCAACAAAGACGGCGGCGGGTATGCGGCACTGGCTTAAACTATTAGGCCACGGCGCTGTGGCGGTGGGGAACTCCCCCACGGCTCTAGACGCGGCGTTGAGGACTGATGCAGATATCGCCTTTATAGTGGCGACGCCGCCTGGGTTTACTAACGCCGCGGAGGCGAAAGAGCGCGTAAAGAAAGCCGGCGTCCCCGCCGCGGTGTTAGAGGGCACAATGGGCGGGTCGGGCGCGGCCGCGGCGTTGTTTAATGAATTAATTCACTTGGCCTATGGGAGGTAGACTCTACGTCGTGGGGGTGGGGCCCGGCTCCCCCCGCCTTAGGACGCCCGCTGCTGTAGAGGCTATTAAAGACAGCGAAGTCGTTATAGGCTACGAGACCTACGTCTCGCTTATAGAGGACCTCCTAGACGGCAAGGAGGTTAGGAGGTACAAGATGAGAGAAGAGTTGGCGAGGGCAGAGGCGGCAATTATGGAGGCGATGCGAGGCCGTAGGGTGGCTCTAGTGTCGGGGGGCGACCCCCAAGTATACGGCATGGCGCCTTTAGTGTTTGAAATAATTGCGAAGAGGGGGGCGGAGGTCGATGTGGAGGTGGTGCCTGGGGTAACTGCGGCCTTAGCCGCAGCCGCTAGACTCGGCGCGCCCCTAGGCCACGACTTTGCTGTCATTAACTTAAGCGACTTACTGACCCCAAGGGAGGTGATTTTAAAAAGAGTGGCCGCGGCGGCGGCGGCTGGGTTTGTGTTGGCGTTGTACAACCCCATAGACTTGTCTCTGTTGAGAGAGGCCTTGGCTATTTTAAAAGAGGTTCTGGGGCCCCGCGTGGCGGTGGGAATTGTGAAAAACGCCTACAGGCCGGGGGAGTGGGCTTGGGTTGGGCCTCTGGGGGAGTTGGACCACTCGGTGGTAGACATGAGGACTACTGTGATCGTGGGGAATTTAGACACCTTCCTCTGGGGGCGGTATATGATAACGCCTAGGGGGTATAGTAATAAGTACGTGATATGATCCCACTTAAGCGCTTTGGCATAACAACTGGCCTAGCGGCTGCTGCTGCCGCAAAGGCGGCGGCTTTGAAGCTGAGGGGGGAGTCTCCCGCGGCTGTAGTCGTCCCCACCCCCATTGGGCTGAGGATAGAGGTTTCTGTAGAGAGTACATACATCGACGGCGATGTGGCGTGTGGAGAAGTGCGTAAATTCTCTGGCGACAACCCCGACGTTTTAGACGGGGCTTTAATTAGGGCGTGTGTCAAGCCGGCGCGTAGCTTTGAGATAAAATGCGGTAGAGGCGTGGGGGTTGTTACAAAGCCGGGGCTGCCAGTGCCGCCGGGGGAGTGCGCCATTAACCCAGTGCCTAGGATGATGATAGAGGCGGCCGTTAGGGAGGCTGGGCTAGACGGGGCTGTGGTGGTAGTAGAGGTGCCCGACGGCGAGAGACTGGCGGCTTTGACTATGAACTACAAAGTGGGGGTTGTGGGCGGGGTCTCGATTTTGGGCACCACTGGGATAGAGTACCCAGTCAGCGACGAGGACTATATACAACACATCGAGGCTGAGCTAAGTGCGCTACAGAAAAAATCTAGTTTAGTAGTGCTGGCGCAGGGCAACCAGTCTGCAAAGGCAGCGGCCATGTTATTTGGAGACGTGGTGGTGAAAATCGGCGACCTAGTGGGCGACGCCGTGAGGTCTGCCGCGGCTCTAGGCTTTAAGAAGATTTACGTGGCCACTATGCCGGGGAAATTGGCGAAAATTGCGTCGGGTGCTATGAATACACATAGTAAGTACTGCGACTGTAGAGTAGAGTCCGTGGCGTATTCAGCCCTTGCCGTCGGCGTCCCCGTGGAGATTATTAAAAAATTGGGCGACTCCGTAGGCGAGGCCATCGAGGCTTTGGGAAAGTGGAGGACGGCGGTGGTTTTAAACATGGCGCAGCGCGCCAAGGCGAAGATTTTAGAGAGGACTGGGGCGGCGGTGGGGGTCTATGTCTTTGACAAAACCGGCGAAGTCCTCGCCGCTGTAGAGCCGTGACGTGGGATTTCATAACGCCGGGGATACCTGACCACATGTTCGAGAGGGCGGAGGGGGTGCCGATGACTAAGGCTGAGGTAAGGGCAGTGGCGCTTTCAAAACTAAGGCTTAAAAAAGGCGGCGTGTTAGTAGACGTGGGGTGCGGCACGGGCACAGTCTCTATAGAGGCGGCGTTGTTGATGGGGCCCGGCTCTGTGGTCTACGCCATTGATAAAAACCCCCAGGCGGTGGAGTTGACTATGAAAAACGCCCATAGATTTGGCGTAGCGGATAGAGTGAAGGCATCGGTGGGAAAGGCCCCCGAGGCGCTGGAGAGGCTACCGCCAGCCGACAGGTATTTCATCGGCGGGGGAGGGGCCGAGCTTGGAGAAATTATAAAGAGTGTAGTGGAGAGAGTGAAAGGCGGCGTGGTGGTTATCGACGTCGTTACTCTAGAGAGCCTATCCACGGCTGTGTCTGCCCTCAGGGGGGTGGAGTTCGAAGTGGCTTTGGTACAAGTGGCCAGAGGGAGGAGAGTGGGCGGGTTTACAATAATGGAGGGGTTGAACCCAGTCTATATAATCACGGCCTATGTTTAGAGTAGTGGGGTTGGGACCTGGGTCCGTGGACTTAGTGACTATCCGCGCCGCCGAGGTTTTAAAAAGAGCCGACGTAGTCTACGTCCCAAAGTCTAAGAGGGGGGCCGGTCTTGCCAGGAGGATTGTGGAGAGGTACACAGGTGGGGAGGTGGTGGAGCTTGAAGTGGAGATGGGCGGCGAGAAGAACTGGGCTCAGTTGGCCAAGACGATTGAGAGGGGGCGGGGGGAGCGGGTGTACGCACTCTTGGGCGACCCCGGGCTCTATAGCACGTTTGCAAAACTCTCTAGATATATACAAGAGCCTGTTGAGTACGTACCTGGAGTCTCTGCAGTTATATCATGTGTCTTAAAGACGGGGCGTGCGTTGGCCCAAGAGGGGCAGGCCGTGGCTATAATACCGGCGGAGCGCGTCGAGTTGATTAAACTAGCGACTCAATACTTCGACTCTGTTGTCGTTGTGAAGGCTAACACAAATATAGACTTTATAAACACACTTCTCAAAGAGAAAGGCGGCGCCGCGGTGAGGCGGTGTTATACAGAGGAGGAGGTAGTGGCGCCGTATATATCATGGAGTGATTACTTCACAACTGTATACATATGGCCATAGGTAAAGTGGTCTTCATAGGGGCTGGGCCGGGGGACCCCGAGTTGATAACTGTCAAGGGGATGAGATATCTACAACAGGCGGAGGTAGTTGTCTACGCGGGGTCTTTAGTAAATTCTGAATTGTTAAAGTGGGCTCGCCCAGACGCCGAGGTGTATAACAGCGCCACGATGACTACTGAAGAAATTATAGATATTTTAGTCCGGGAGGCGTTGAGAGGGAGGCTTGTGGCTAGGCTAAAATCCGGCGACCCCGCCATATACGGAGCGCTTTGGGAAGAGATAGCTCCTCTAGAGGCGCTGGGCATACCATACGAGATTGTTCCCGGCGTCACAGCCGCCTTAGCCGCCGCGGCGGTGTTGAGGATTGAGCTGACAGTGCCACGTGAGGCTCAACACGTGATTATAACTAGAGCCTCTCATAGAGTGCCCATGAGGGGGAGTCTCACCGACGCCGCCCGGTTCGTAAGAGATCTGGGGGCCACTGCGGTTATATACACCGGTGTACACGTCATTGACAAAGTGGTGCAGAATTTAATAGAGGGAGGGCTCCCCCCAGACGCGCCTGTCGCCGTAGTGTATAAAGCCACGTGGCCAGACCAAAAAGTTGTCAAAGGAACTCTAAGCGACATAGTAGAAAAGGTAAAAGCTGAGAGAATTGTAAAAGACGCTGTGATAATTGTAGGGGAGGCCGTCGCTCCAAGAGAAAAGCCGAGAAGCGCCGTCTATGACCCCAGACATAGCCACAGCTACAGACCCGCCAGAGAGAGCTAACTCCGTGCACACGCAGCCTGTGCACACAGCTTATTTTTAGCAACGCCGTGCACAATATTTAAAAATAGAAAACAACAAAAGCCTATGCACGGCAGAGTTCTCTGGGTAGTTGTAGCTATGGCTTTGACAACTGTAGCTCTAGGCGTGTTGACTGTGGGTCAAGGCCTCAGTGGTGTATGTTGCAGTTCCAATTTTGAACACCTGAAGTCTTGCCACAGAGATATGTATAATCTAGACAAAGCCTCTCCACTCAGCGGCGGAATTAGTCTCTCGGCCGAGGCTGCCTATAGATTCGACACAAGAACAGAGAGGCCGAGGATATTGGTCACCTTCCCCCACTACCACATAGTGTTGAGAGAAGCCTTTCCACATGCGGAAGTGAGACTTCTAGTACCGCCCGGCATTGATCCACATCATTACCAACTAACCTCCGCCGATTTACAATTACTAATGGGGCTCGGGCCCGGGGACTTAATTGTAAACTCTATGCACGTCAGGTTTGAGCTAGAGATTGCAAAAAGGGCCGCTAGGGGGGAGATAAAGGCCATGCATTTAGACGTCACTACCTTTAATAAATATCTAACATGGGATGGAAAAGTTGTAACATTAAAACCACATGAAGAAGACGACGAAGATCATGATCACCACCACGATCATGACCACCACCACGGGGGCGTCAATATGCACGAACACGGCGCGTACCCCCCCAATGTGGCTAAACTCGTTGAGTTAGTGGCTAGGTACTTGAAGACGAGTCCAGACCCGAAGTTTATTGAGGAGTTTCAAAAAATTAACGCCACCTACGGGGGGAAGTTTAGAGGGAAGGCGGTGGCGCTGACGCCGCTTTCGCAGTATATTTTACACTGGCTTGGTTTTGACGACATAGTTGTATTTGTTAAAGAGCCCGGGGTGCCTCCCACGCCTGAGGATTTAAGAAAAGCTATTCAATACGCTAGAGAGGGGGCTCCAGTACTTGCATTCGGAGGCGCCGCCGACAGAGCTAGGCGTTTGGCTGAAGACTTTGCTAAAAAGGCCGCCGAGGCAGGCGTAGAGGTACGGCCCATCGTAGTGGGTCTAGACCAAGGTGGTTACCTCGCCGCGTTGAAGACAGTAGGTGAAGAAATTGCTAAGGCTGTAAGGACTGCCGCCGTGCAGCCAGCCGCTGAAACTACGCCGACGCAGCCTCCAACGGGTGTAGCTGCCGGCGCGGAGCAGGCGGCGGACTCTTCAAATCAGTGGGTGGCCGTGGCGGTGGCGGCCTTGGCGGCTTTAGTAGTTGGTGTCTTGTTCATAACCCGTAGGAAAAAGAAATAGTTTTTTTCCACTCCCGCCGGTTTTTCTTTTTTCCCAGTTGGCTCCTGCGAAAATTTAGAATTTTTTAAAAAACATTTTTAGATAGAACCTATTAACACTGTTAATTGTTATAAAGACATTTCGGAGTATGTACATGGTTGATTTATGTAGGGCGCCGGGCGTTGTGGAGGAGGTAGAAGAGGTGGAGTTATTGACGTTCTTTAATCTATACGGCGCCGCCGCGTCGTTAACTCAACTCGGCGAGGTCTTGGTTATTGTAGATAATGAATTTTGTGAAGAGCCTAGGTGTCTATTATTCTTTGCCAGGGGGCTTACTGCTCTAGTGGTGGTGCCGTGTGTAGAGCGCCCGCGGGCGTATATTATACCTCCTGGCTATATGAGGTATTTAATCGCCTCGTCGGGAGCTGTGCCTTATAAAATAGTCGTGGGCCGACTGGTAGAGGGTTATGTAGACGGCGTGGAGGCAGAGCTCCCCCAGCTGGCAGCCTGGGCGTTGAGAATACTATATTTAAGCAATGCCGAAGTTGAGTCATCTATAGAGGCGGCGGCTAGGAGAGTGGGCTTGTCTCTACTCTAGAGGCCGGCCCGGCCTGGGTGAAAATCGTTATTAACATTGTTAATTTTTTTACTTTTAGTAGTCCACTCCGCGTATTGCCAAAACCCCTTTCTTAAAGTAGTGCTTTACTTCTCTCATCTCTGTGGCGAGGTCGAATATGTGGGTAAAGTCATCTTGCCAATAGCCCCCCGTGGCGACTACGTGGTTTTTGACGTCTTTTAACTTTTTGAGCTCTGCGGAGGGTATGAAGCCTTGTCTCACTGCGTATAGAAGCTCGTCGAGTATAACTACGTCGTACTCGCCGCCCACGTCTAGGGCGTAATAGAAGACTTTTTCTGGCCTGCCAAAGTCTGTGAGGTAGACCACGTCGACGCCCATCTTCCTCATGGCTTTGTACTCCCCCACCTCCTCCCCCATGTATATGGGAGTTTTCATGACGCCGGCGTATAACACTCTCATTCCATGCCCCCAAGCCCTCAAAGCCACCCCCAACGCCGCAGAGGTCTTCCCCTTCCCCCCGCCGAAGAAGGCCAATATCATACTCTCCTTTTGTACAACTCTAAATACACAGCCGCCAGCAGTGCTGAGAATACGTCGTCTGAGAACATGGGCAGTTCTCTAAACCCCCCCTCTTTTTTCACTCTCTCTACCCAGTAGGTAGTCAACACTGCGTTGAAGCCGCCGAGGTAGTCGGCGAGTGAGACACCCAATAGTTCATCTGCCACAATCCGAACTGTGTCTCTTTCATACTCCTCTCTAGAGAGGCCTGGTATAGCCCCCGCCGCGCCGAGCGCGTCTAGCTCAGAGGCCGCCAGCACCATGGCCCACACGTTTGGATCTTTTAAAAACTTCTCTAACTCCACGAGGGCCTCCTCCGGGGCGGCGGAGAGCGGCGCCTTTTTTAACAACTCGGCGAAGGCCTCTACAAACTCTCTCTTAGAGACCCCCAGAGCTCTCTCAAAGAGGTCGAAGTGGTCCAGCTCTGTAATTAACTTCTCCACTAGCCTAGAGGCCCTCTTCCCGACCTCAGTGGCGAATCCTGCGAAGTGTATTGTCTCCTCCACGTCGGCGGGGGCGCCTACTAGAATTGCGTCTGTGACAGTCCCCGGGCTCCTACGGCCACTACACTTCAAAAACCTATTCACCACAGATATACACTTCGCCTCTGCCACAGTCCTCAAGAGGTCTACAAGCCCCCATGTCGAGAGCGGCTGGTCTACAAATAGGGCCAAGTTTATAGTCCCCACACACGAGGGCGGGCTCAGCGACACAGACCCCACTAGTCGAAGGCCTCCCTCCTCTACGACTCCAAACGCCTTTTTTAAATCGGCGGCGGTTAGAAACACCGCCGTGCTTTCGCCAAGTTCTCTCCGCACTTCTACAGCCGTGTCTAGATAACAGCCGCTATAGTCTCTACCTACTTGTACAAATACTACTTTGTCAATTAAAGTGGGGTTGGGGAGTGTAGACACTACGCGGTGCGGCCGGCCCAGCCTAACTACTACCCTCTCCCCTTCTCTAAGTACCTCCATACTCTCTCATACTCTGCCTCTACGAGGGGGAGAGGATCTACGCCGCGGAGTTGTAGATAAAACAGCGCCCCGCCCATGGCCACTCCCTCTTTTACAAAACCCCGCTCATACAACCTCAAGCCTTCGTATCTAGCCTTTTCAAAACTTACATTTGCTACGTGTATGTTCCTAACGCCTATGGACTCCATCAAGCCGTAGAAATCTGCAGACCTGTCTTCTACAATCCAGCGGGTGGTGACTACGTGTAGTTTTGACAAGTCTCCCCCCAGGGCCTTATACAACGCCGCAGCCGCTGCCATCTGTGTACCGCCTGCTAAGAAGGGCTCTCCCCCCGCCTCTACGACGCCAATAGCTATTGACGCCAGGGCTAAGTGCACTGGGTCGCCTAGCTCGGCCACGGCGTCGAGTGGATTTTGGAAATGCCTCCCGGCCCTCTCTAATCCCTCTCTGACCACTCTCATTTTCAACTCCTTTGGGTTCTCCGGCGAGGCGGAGCTAGTCTTGCCCCAGGCGTCGTAGCCCAGCGCCACAAGTATAGCCATAGCTGTAGTAGTGCCGCCTGGTATAGACTCGCCTATGTATACAACGCCTAGGCGCCCCAGCTCGCGGCCAAGTTGTAGACCTCTCTCATATATATTCAACACCGCCTCTTTACTCACGGCGGGCTCTTTTCTAAAGTCTCTCCCGGGCTCGCCGCCTAGGTCTATATACGGAATTTTTGGCACAACTCTAGCCCCGGCGTTTATTATAAATTTAGGCAGGTCCCACGCCGCAGCCCGCGTCACTAAGGCGGGGGTGGGCACGCCCTGGGGAGTTATGGGAATTACGTCGAGCGTCTGAGGCCGCCCCGTGAGTAAATACTCTACGTCTAACGCGGGGGTGTAGTGAGTCAACTCCGGCGACGCCCCCGCCACTGAGACTCCAGGTATAAGAGATATATCTGTAGTACCTATTACAATTGCCAACGCCTTCGGCAACTTCATAAATATTGGACTATAAACCACTTTTTAAATCTATACTGCGATGTATAGAACACGGGATATCTCTAATAAATAGCCCATGACGTCGCCGTTTGCGCCGCCTAAATGTCTATACGCCGCTATGTACAACAAAGCGGTAATTACAAAAGCCGCCAGAGCCGACGGGTTTATATAAAGAGCTGTGGCTAAGGCGGGGAGGGCGGCGGGCCACTGGCGCCTCGCCGCGTTTATAAACGCCTCCCCCATCCCAGGCTTAAATGGCTTACTAAATGCGGCAAAGACTACCGTAGTCGCTTTAGAAAACACCTCGGCCCAGACTAACTGTAGGGGATCTGCGGCGGAGCCCGCCGCTATTAATATTGTGACAACTATTGCGAATACCCCAGCTGTGCCCTTCCTTGGATCTTCTAGAACCCGACGGGCCCGCTCTCTGTCTCTAACCATCATGGCGTCTGCAACGTCGGCTAGGCCGTCTAAGTGGTGTAGCCCAGTGACTAAGAGGAGAATTGCATAAGACACATAGGGCCCCGCCCCCATGTGGAAAACAAAGGCAGCGGGGGCCGCCACGGCGGGCGCCACGACGTAGGGGAGGGCCCACACACACCTAAAGTCTAAGACGGGGGACTTGACTGGGTAAATTGTAAAAAATGCGAAGAGCGGCCTTAGGCACATATAGTCTTTATCAACCAGTCGTTGCTATCTCTATCTTTTATAGAGACTCTGTAGCCCTCCACGCCGCGGTCCCACAGCGGCCTTACTCTAACGCCCCGGGGCGGATGGCCGTATATTACAAAAAAGTGGACTTGGGTGGGGCTGTACTTAACGCATTTAGACAAGGCCTCTAAGACTCTAGGCACTTCTTGTGTAATATACAAAAGAGTGTTTAACTTATGGCCTCTCAGCCCCTCTACGCCTAGGTGGTAGACGGCGTAGTCTACTATAGAGTTTATCCTCCAAGGCGGGGCGTGGCTCTTGGGGAAAAACCCGCCGACTGCCGCGCCGATTCTTAAACCCGGCGCCGCTAGAAATTTGCCGTAGGATTTTACAACTGGCACATCTGGGGCAGAGGACTCACACCTACAGAAGTCTATAAACGACTCGTCTACCAACACTCTGGCCTTCTTAGCTAATTCTAAAACTACGTCTCTCGGGACGTAGCTCCCAAAGGGGTTGCTGGGGTTTGAAAATATGAAGAGGTCTCTTTCCTCAAGAGGCGGGGGCCAGTCGGCGGAGAGGTGAGGCACCCCTAGGACTTCGGCCACTCTGGCGTAGTCTCTATAGTCGTGTCTTAATGTGACAATTCGCCGAGGCCTAAGCCAAGACGCCGCCGCGGAGATTGCCTCTGTGGCTCCGTTGAACACCACCACAGGCACCTCTTCGTATTGAGACAAAACCTCCTCTGCTAAATTAGCCGGGAATTTTAAATACACCCCCCTCTCCACGGCCTCGGCCACTAGCTGTATTAACTTCGAGGGGGGGCCCAGGGGGTTCGAGTTGTCTGAGAAGTCTAGCGCCGCCTCCTCCGCCCAGGTGGCGCCTCCGTGGACACTCCACATGGCTACTCTCGGTAGTAGCCGCACATGGGGCAGTATTTCTTAAAGCCTGCGTATCCACACCTCGGGCAGCCGTCTGGAGAGGTTATGTAGCTAAGGCCTAGTCTTTGATACACTTGTTTGAGATAGGTCAACTCGTCGCCCGCGGCTTTTCTCATAGCTGTGTATAGCCTATTGAAACACGTCCCCGACTCTAGTGGCGTCTTTTCTCTCTGCGCCACCTCCGGCGCTATTTGTATCAACGCCTCTCTCAAAGGCCTCTTCCCAAGCGCGGCGTGGGCGGGGACCGCCAAGGCGGCTTGTATCGCCTCGGGGTGTGTGAAAGGCGCCTCTACAGCCACTCCTAGACTGCGGCCGATGGCGAAGCTACAAAAACTCCAGTTAGACAACACCTCTCTCCTCTTCTCCTCTAGCCTGTCGAGATATTTTAAATAGAAGGAGTAGCCTAGATAGAGCTCGTCTCCGCCGTCTCCAGTACACACGACGCGGTGTCCCCAAGACGCCGCCTCTTTTATAGCTATATACACAGCTGCGCAGTTCACCACCTCCATGGGGTTGAAGACTTGTAACACGGCCACCACCTCCTCCGCCGCCCTCAACGCCTCGTCTAGGCCTACTGACAAAATCGTCAAAGGCACAGAGAACCTCCTCGCTGTGTACATGGCGTATGGCAGATCTACGCCGCAGCCCCGTAGCTCTACTGTAAAGGCATGCGGCCTGGCCCCGGCCTCCACCGCCTTCCACAAGACGTAGGTGGAGTCTATCCCCCCGGACAACAACACCGCGTCGCACTGCGGCTTCATAACAATGCGATATAGTAGCCGCCGTGTTCTACTACTTCTCTACACCTAGCCTCTATGGCTAAGCCAAGCCTGTGGATTTGTACCACTTGGCTGTGGTACTCTCCCCTCTCCCCCAGAGGGTCGACGCCGAGGCTCTTCACCTCTTTTAAAAACTCCGCCGCGTCTTTAGAACTAACTCTCCTACAGACTAGGCCAGGCGCCGAGGCGCCAATTACGACAAAGTCTAGCTCCTCTACAATTTTGAAAAACAACTCCTCTCTATCCATACCCCACAGAGGCTCCCTCAGCCTAGCCCCCACTTCGGAGGCAAGCCTCTCCATATATTTTAAATGTTCTACAACGTCTACGTCCCCCGCCACGATCTCCACCGTGCCTAGTTTTTTCAAAAACTCTACCTTCTCCTCGAACTCCCTCCCCCTCTGTAATTTCTTAACTACGACCGGCGCGATGCCCCACCCAAGCTCCACGGCTTTTGAGAAATTGAGTAAGTGGGGGGATGGTCTGGGGAATTGGTAGACTAAAAACAACAAAACGTCCACTGGCCACTCTTTCAACACGGCGTAGATAGACTCCTTGCCGCCGCTGTACATAGCCACTTTCATATTGAGTAAATAGTAGATCTTTTTAAATAGTACTAAAGTCCTAAATAAATGTTTTTGGGAGGTCTGTCGCCAGACCCAGTGGCGTTGGCCACTGCCCTATTGTTAGAAATTATAGAGAGGCCGGTGCCGTGGCGAGGGCATTTAGTCACGCCGTACATACACCCATCTATACACCCAGTGGCTCTAGTATATAAAGCTGCGTCGCGCCTTGTGAAGCCAGGCGGCGCGTTTAGAGGCGTCGCCGTCTTGTTGGCAGTGGTGGCGCCCATGGCCGCGTTGGCGTTGCTTTTCACAGCGGTGAGAGGCGAGGGGCTCGAGTGGAGCCTCTTAGAGGGCTACTTACTAAAACTCTCGTTTTCAATTACTCAAGTGACTAGAGGCTGCGGCTGGGGGTACGGAATTGGGCGTCCCCACGCAGCGGTGAGGGAGTTTGTAAGAAGGAGGCTGGACCCCAGCCGCCGCGGCTTAGTAAATAGCGCATGTGTAGAAACAATGGCTGAGTCTCTTGTAGATTCATACGTCTCCCCACTTATGTGGTACATAGCGATGGGCCTCCCCGGCGCTTGGATCCAACGGGCGGTGAATACGGCAGATGGGTTAGTGGGGTTTAGAGAATATAAGAGGCTAGGCGCCCCCTCTGCTCTATTAGACACTGTTATGAACTACATACCTGCGAGATTTACGGCACTCCTAATACTGTCGGCCGAGGTTAGGGGCCTAGAGGCTTTGGCACAGAGACGACAGATCGAAAGCGTCAATGCAAAGTGGCCTATCTCCGCCATGGCGGCCGCGCTGGGGGCTACGTTAGAAAAAGAAGGCCACTACTCAGTGGGGGCCGGTGGCCACCCTACAGAACTAGACGTGGCATACGCCATGTGGATAACCCACAGAGCGGCGGCAGCCGCGGCTTTGATATTCTACACCCTAGCTATGTCGGCGTAGAGTATGTAGACTCTATAGAGACTCCACTGTCCATATTCACGTCGCCGGCCTAGAGCACACGGCGTCTCAAGTAGTGGGGGGGTTGAAGGCGCCGTCGTATTAGTCAATATGTCTCCACGTAATTCCTCTGGATGGGCAGGCCCTCGCAGCTCTTTGTACATTTGGCAAAAGTTCTTCGCCCACGATGCCCTCTTCTAACGACCCGTCTATTCTATATTCGGGCCGGACGGCGGAGGCGTCTTTTTCTAATGTGAAGACTGGGCCTTGGCAGAGGCCGCAGGCTGTGCAGAGCCATCTATCCACTCTCACATATATTGGCATTTATTTAACAATGTGTTTATTTATATAATTTACCGGCGCCGATAGATTTTTTATATTCTATTCCAGTCTCTACGTGTCTTGTGAATTAGAGCCTGTAGGCCGCTACCACGTGCTAGAGGGGCCTAGAGTCGCCCTTAGGCCCTCCGCCGCGAGGGCGATGGTGGAGAGACACTACGGCGTGGTGGGGCACGCCGCAGTTGAGTTGTGTAAATGGACTAAAGAGGCTTTGGAGGGGGGCAAGTCGTGTTATAAAGTGAAGTTCTACAACGCGCCGGCTGGCGGGTCTCATAGATGTGTGGAGATGAGCCCCGTGGGTCTTGTGTGTAGTAATAGATGTATATATTGTTGGAGGCCTACGGAGGAATTCGACGTCTTTGAACTAGACGAGAGGTTTTACATGGAGCCAGAGGAGGTAGTAGAGGGCGTCTTAAGAGAGAGGAGGAGGCTACTGTCTGGCTACTGGGGCCACCCAGAGGGTAGGAAAAGAGTGAGAGAGGCGCTTGCCCCCACTCACTGGGCGATTTCTCTATCCGGCGAGCCTACGATGTATCCCAAACTCGCAGCGTTGATTAAATACATTAAGTCTCTCCCCCACACCAAGTCTATATTCCTAGTCACCAACGGCCAACACCCAGAGGCTTTGAAAAAACTATGGGAAGAAGACGCCCTCCCCACTCAACTATACCTCTCCACCAACGCCCCCAATCGTGAGCTCTACTATAAAATAAACGCACCTGTCTACCGTAGAGAAGACGCTTGGGAGAAGTGGCTAGAGTCACTAGACCTATTGCCCAAGCTCCCCACCCGCACAGTTTTGAGAATTACTCTAATACGTAGTTTAAACTACGACGAGGCGTATATACCACAGTTCGCCCAGATTATAAAGAGGGGCGACCCCCACTTCGTAGAGATAAAGAGCTATATGCACCTAGGCCACTCCACCTATAGGCTAAAGAGAGAAGATATGTTAAGCCACGGCGAAGTAGTAGCTTGGACAAAGAGGCTACTAGAGGAGTTGAAGAAAGCCGGGGCGGATTTCGTCTATATGGACGACGACGAGCCGAGTAGAATAGTTGTAATACAAAACATGGCTAGGTATGTAGAACGGTGGATTGTCCCCCCAGGCGGGGAGGGCGCCCGTTGGTAAACGCTAGTTAGTGGAGTGCCGCTCAGGCCAGTGACTTTGTAATTTGGAGTAGTTTTCTATACCTCTCCAATAGGCCTAGGACATCTCCCGTCTTTCTGTAGTATTCTTTGTCTAAGTGCTCTCCTCCACATAGGAGTCTAAAAGTGTCGCCAGACACTTCGTCAATTAATAATAGTCTGCCCTCGGCGCGGCCGTATTCAAATTTAATATCGACTAAGTCACAACCTGCTTTTGCATAGAGGCTTTTTAACACAGTGGCCGCCTTTACAGATGTAAATTTTATATACTCTAGCTCTTGCGCCGTAACTAGCCCGGCCTCTAGGGCCTCCTCTTCTAAGACCAAGGGGTCGTGTAGTTTGTCGTCTTTAAAGTGTAGTTCAACTAGTGGCTTTGAAAACGGCTGGAGTGGAGCTAGCCTGGGCATTCTCTTTAACTGGCTGCCATACGCCCTAAACCTCACGATAACCTCTAGCGGCACAACATCCGCCGGCTTTGCCACTATGGCGTTAGGCGGCTCGTAGGCCACGTAGTGAGTGGCGACGCCCGCAGCCTCTAGGCGTTGTAACAACAAGGCCGTGGTCTCCGCCGCTAGAGCCCCCTTGCCGGGGGCCACGTCTCTCTTAACTCCGTCTCCCGCCGTGACTACGTCTTTAAAAACTAAGACGTAAAGACCCCCCCTTCTATAGACTTGTTTTGCCTTGCCCTCGTATAGCAACTCCATGTGTTTAAACACTTGTGGTTTTTTAACATATACTTAAAAAATAACTGGAGTCGCCAACGGCTCTTTCAATAAGTATTTAATACCCTGCTAATTTTTTAGCGTGGATAGAGTCCTCATCGTAGGCGACGGGGCGAGGGAACACGCCATCGCTTGGGCTGTGGCTAAGTCTGGCGCACGGGTCTACGCACACGTCGGCCATAGAAACCCGGGCATTGTAGATATTGTAAAGTCGACGGGGGGCTTTGTAAAAGTGGGGAAGATTACAGACTCTGTAGAGGTGGTGAAGACCGCAGAGGAGGCCTCCCCAGACTTAGTAATCATCGGGCCGGAGGAGCCTCTATTCGCAGGCGTGGCAGACGCCTTGAGAGAGGCGGGGTTTTTAACCTTCGGCGCCTCGGCGAGGGCGGCTGTGGTAGAGATGCGGAAAGACGTGGCCAGGGCGCTTCAGTGGAAGTACAAAATACCGGGGAGGCTTATCTACGGCGTTTTTGAAAAATTAGAAGAGGCATACGCCTTCGCCAAGGCGCTTGGGTCTGTGGCCATTAAGCCAGTGAGACAAGCCGGTGGGAAAGGAGTTAGAGTTGTCTACGGAGAGGCTAAGTATCTAGACGGCGCATTCGACGGAGTTATTCTAAAGGGGGCGGAGGAGGCAAAGGCCCAGTTGTCTGGGTATGGAGACGTGTCGGCCGCTGTATTAGTAGAAGAGGCTGTGTGGGGAGTGGAGTACACAGTTCAAGCAGTCACCGACGGCGAGACTGTCTTCCCCTTCCCCCCAGTGCAAGACAACCCCCACGCCTTTGAAATAGGCGTAGGCCCAGAGTGCGGGGGGATGGGCACTGTGTCGCCACTGCCGTATATTGAGAGGGGGGAGGCCGAGGAGGCTGAGGCTATTATAAAAGCCACAGTGGAGGCTGTGGAGAGAGAATTCGGAGTGAAGTACATGGGGGCGTTGAGCGCACAGATGATGTTGACGGCTAGGGGGCCCGTCCTTATTGAGTACTATAGCAGACTGGGGGACCCGGAGGCTGTAAACGCCTTGTTTTTATACAACGGCGACGCCTATCAATTGTTTAAATTGGCGGCAGAGGGGAAATTACACAAAGCAGAGAGGGCGTTTAAACAATTGTATACAGTAGTGAAGGCCGTGGCGCCTCTGGGGTACCCACATAGAAGAGACTTGGCCAGGGGCAGGACGGCGTATATAGACTGGGACGTAGTGAGGCGGGAGGGCTGTCTAGTCTTTTTCAGCTCTGTAGAGGAGGCCGGCGGGGGCTACGTCTCTCTGGGCTCTAGAGCTTTTGAAATTTTAGGCTACGGCGAGTCTATAGAAGAGGCGTATGTCAAAGCCGAGAGATGTGCCTCCGCCGTGAGGGGCGAGGGGTTTTTCTACAGGAGAGATATTGGATCTCTTGAATATATCACAGCTATGCAGAAGAGGGCGGAGACTGTTAGAGCTGTCTATAAGTGGAGAAGGGCCAGGGGGCTAGACGCCAGGAGAGTAGTCTGGGAGCCTGGTAAAGAGGCTAAAATCCTAGAGGGGTAATGTCGGCGGGTTTATTCGCTTTGTACAACTTCGGCGGCGAGGGCGACCTCTACCCATTTATCTACTACGGCCTAAAGGCTATGTCTAATAGAGGCGACGTAGCCGTCGCCTACGTGTGGGGCGACGGCGGGTTGAAGAGAGTTGATGTAGACTTGACGCGGGAGGAGGGCGGGGCCGCCCACGGCGTCGCGGCAGTGGGCTGTGTATACGTAGACAATTGTTGTAAAGAGACGGGGGGCGGCGTGGTGTGTAAATTCGGCCCAGAGGAGGCCGCGCCGGGGAGCCGCCCGGCGAAGACGGCGTATGTGGCCTTAGACGGCGGCGTGTTGTACGTATACAGACCCCCAGAGCTGTGGCATCTAGCAGTGGGCGCCCACGGCTTTGATTTCTTCATCGCCGCCACTGAGTCGGCGGCGGTGGAGATCCTCGGCGGCGACTTAAGGAGGAGTCTAAGGGGGGGAGAGTTGGTAAAAGTGTGGCGCTACGGAGTGGAGACCGACGGCGGGGGGGAGGCGGGGTCGTTATGCGCCCTTGAGTTTATCTACGCCGCCCGCCTCGACGCTAAGATAGACGGCGTGGAGGTGGCTGAGTTGAGGTCTAAACTAGCGGAGTCTTTAGCCAAGGCTGTGAAAGTAGACGTAGATGTAATTGTGGGGGTGCCGGAGACTGGGGTGTACTACGCCTCTTGGCTGGCGAAAAACATCGGCCGTTGGTGTTTCCCAGCTTTTGTCGCCACGGCGCGTGGGAGGAGCGCGTTGCTAGACGAAGTGAAGGAACGCCTCGCCGTAATTCAACTAAAGGCTAATGTAGTTGAGTCAGTTGTGCGGGGGAGGCGGGTGTTAGTAGTAGACGACAGTATCATCAGCGGGTTGACAATTAGGCAGATCTCTCAACTACTGAGGGGGAGGGCCGGGGCGAGAGAAGTCCACGTAGCCATCGCCGCGCCGCCGCTTAGGAGGACGTGTCCCTTTGGCGTCAAAACCCCGCCGGAGAGCCACATGGTGTATAGATATATGGACGACGGCCATGTGGCGGCGGCGTTAGAGATAGACAGTATATCTTACCTAAGGCCTGAAGAGGTCGAGGGGGTGTTTAGTAGGAGGGTCTGTACGTACTGTATGCGATGAGGCTCGGAGTGTTGGCCTCCTGGCGGGGCTCTAACTTCAGGGCGATTATGCAGCACGTAGAGCTAGGCGTGTTGAAGGGCGTAGAGCCCGTCGTATTGATATACAGCGACGAAGAGGCCCCGGTTAGAGAAGTGGCGAGGCAACACGGCGTAGAGGCAGTGTTTGTAAAACACAGAGGCGTCTCCCGCTCGGCGAGGGAGGGGGAGATGTACCAAATACTTTCTCAAAGGGGGGTGGACGTCGTGGCTTTGGCGGGGTACGACTACATACTAAGCGCCTCTTTCATATCTAAGTTTAGACTTATTCTAAACATCCACCCGTCGTTACTCCCCTTCGCCGGGGGGAAGGGGATGTACGGCTTGAGAGTACACATGGAGGTGTATAGAGCTGGGGTGAGAGTGACTGGGCCTACTGTACATATAGTAGACGAGTCTGTAGACGGCGGCCCTGTCCTAGACCAGTGGCCTGTCTACATTGGCGACGTCTACAACCTGCCGCTGTCGCCGGAGGATAAGGTGAGAGTCATAGCGGACAGAGTGTTGTTGTTTGAACATAGACTCTACTCAAGAGTGTTGCAGGCAGTGGCGGATGGGCTATTGGAGACTTGGGAAGAGCGTGTAAAAGTGCCAAAGGTGGTGGAGGAGGGGGGTAGGCTGAAGTTGGTTGAAGAAAGTGCCGTGGTGAAGAGGGCGGCTTTGAAAATTACGCCCGGGTGGATGAGGCAGTGGGAAGAGAGGCAGAGGGTATTTATAGAGAGGCAGTTAGAGGAGTGGAGAGACAAGCCCTACGTACTGCCGCCATGGTAGTCTGGCTGAGGGGGGAGCCTCTACACAGAGAGGCGAAGGAGTGGGCTAGGAGACATGTGAAATTGTTAGAAGAGGTGGGGATTACGCCTAAACTAGCTGTGTTATTACTCCACGACGACTCAGTGGAGTTAGAGACTCAGCGGAGGTACGTCTGGCTGAAGGCGAGAGATGTTAGAGAGGTGGGGGGAGAGGTGGAGATTTTTGAACTATTCCACACGCCTCCCGAGAGGAGGACGGCGGAGGCTTTGAAACTAATCGACAGCCTAAATAAGAGAGACGACGTGACTGGAATTTTAATACAAAAGCCCCTCCCGCCTTATGTAGACGAGCGGGCTTTATTCAACGCCTTGGCGCCGGAAAAAGACGTAGACGGCCTCACCCCCGAGAATAAGAAAAAATTAGTGGCCGGCTTCGACTTAGACAGAGACGTGCTGCCGTGCACCCCCGCCGGCATTTTAGAACTCTTCCGTCTCTACGGCATAGAGGTGAGGGGTCTAGACGTAGTGGTTGTGGGGAAGGGAGAATTAGTGGGGAAGCCCCTCTCTATAATGTTAATGGAGCTAGACGCCACAGTTACTGTGCTCCACGCGCTGTCTAAAGACAGATTAAAATACGTCAAAGACGCCGACGTTGTAATATCTGCAGTGGGGAGGCCGCCGGAGTTGTATAAAGACAACCCGTGGCGTCTAACTGGCGACATGGTGAAAGAAGGCGCCGTGGTGGTGGGGGTCGGGGGCAAGGTAGACCCCACGACGGGTAAGTGGCACTTCGACGTAGATGAAAAGTCTGTAGCCGAGAAGGCCTCCTACCTAACGCCTAATTTAGGCGGCGTGGGGTTAGCCACTAGGGCGAGGCTGTTGAGAAATTTAATAAGGACGAGCTACTTAGTGGCTAAGTCAACCGCCCCCACTAGGCTAGTGCAATGAGGTACAGAGACGCGGGGGTGGATTTAGAAAGACACAGGTCGGTGCACAGAGCTGCGGAGGAGATATTGGGGGGGTCGGCGGGGGCGTATGTGAGATATATAGAGCTGGGCGGGTCGGAGGTAGCTCTTCACGTAGATGGAGTGGGTACGAAGACTCTATGGCTGTTGGAGGGCGGAAGGTTGAAAACCGCGGGTTGGGACTGTGTGTTTGTCAATGTAAATGACGTAGTTTGCGACGGCTTTAGAACAGTGGCTGTAGTGGACTACGTAGCTGTCTCGCCGGGGCTGGAGGACAGAGTTGTAGAGGTATTTCGCGGAGTGGCCGAGGCGGCGTCTAGAATTAAAGCTGCCGTTCTAGGCGGCGAGACGGCCATAATGCCAGATGTAGTAAACGGCATAGACGTAGTATGTACTGTACTCGCAGTGAGAGAGGCTAGGCCGAGGCCTGTGAGGCCGGGTGACTACATTGTGGGCGTGGCGTCCACCGGGCCACATGCAAATGGCTTTAGTCTCATTAGGAAGTTATTCAAGCCAGGAGACGAAGTCTGCGGGGCGTCGGCTGCTGAGGTTTTTCTCAAGCCGGTGGCTGACTATTCTAAAGTCCTAGAGGCGATGAGAGAAGGTTTAGCCAAGGCGGCGGCGCATATAACCGGCGGCGGATTTACAAAAATTAAGAGAGTGTTAAATAACCACGGCGCCGAGATCAATATAAAAAACCTGCCTTGTTGGGCAGAGGCGATTTTAAAACGAGGCGTCCCCCCAGAGGAGGCCTTTAGAGTATTCAACATGGGGGTGGGGATGGCTTTATTTACAGACGCGCCTCTAGACTTAATCAAAAGACTAGAGGACTTTGGACACACTGGGGAGGTAATAGGCGTTGTGAAAGAAAGTGGAGGCGTAGTGGTAAACAATATACTACTTTAAAAAATATAAAAAATTGTCTAATTATGAATTTTAAAAAGAGTCTCACCTCTAGAGTCGTAGTGGTAGGCGGCGGCGTCGCCGGGGTGTATTTTATATACGAACTATTAAAGAGGCTGTACGTCCCTGTGGTTTTAATTGACCCGAGTCCCCACCACGAATTTCCTATTGGGATCCCCATCGCCGCTGCTGGCCTCGTCGAATTTGAAGAATTAAAAACATCTTTTAATGAGTTTAAAAAAATTACTTACATTAGGGGGTCAGCCGCCGTCGTGGAGGACAAGTGCGTTAGGCTGTCTACTGGGCCTGTGGGCCAGGTTTGTGGAGACTATGTCGTGCTGGCGCCGGGCGGCGTGAAGGTGGGGAGTGCTGAGTATTGGTCAGTAAGCGGCGCGGAGAGGTTATTGAAAAAAATCACAGAGGCTAGAGGGGTGAGGTTTGTCGTAAACGTAGACACTCCAGTGATGGGATTTCAAGAAATTGCCTACTCTATAAAAAGTAGATATCCGGATAAAGATGTGTCGATACATTTGGTGTATGTATCACATGATTATACAACTCTACTGGAGGTTTGGAAGAAGTGGGCTTCTTCGATCGGGGTGGAGTTGACTGACGAGCCGCCTCCTCTAGACAGTACGTTACACATATCGGTGCCCGCCGTCGTCTCCCACCCACTGACGGCGGAGTTTGAAATAGACCCAGTTACATTCCAGACGCAAAATGAGGGGGTCTATGTAATAGGCGACAGTTCGTTAATTAAGTTGGGACTCCCGCCCATTGGATGGGGCGCCCTTTGGCAAGCCTCTACTCTAGCTAGAGCAATCGCGACAGAGATCTCAAAAGGCGTTTTTGAATTAGAGGCCGCTCCGTGGTCAGACGTAGCCACAAGAGAGGGCTTCTACCGCTGGCTTACGTATAGAATGACTTCGGGGACGCCTCTCTCTCATTTAAAAGGTCTTCTAGACCGCTGGAGAGGAATATTGAATTTCTTGAAAGAGGTCTAGCTCTTAAGCCAATTTTTTATACTTAGCCAAAGTTTTAGCCCCCCCACGCCTCTCCTCGAGACGTGTGGATCCACTGCCCTCTCTGGGTGGGGCATGAGGCCGAGGACGTTGCCGCTTGCCACTCCCGCCACGTCGTCTATAGAGCCGTTGGGGTTGTCGACGTATTTAAATACTGGGCGGAAGGGACCTGTGGGGATGTAGCGGCCCTCTCCGTGTGCCACAGGCATGTAGACCACCTCCCCTCTTTCATATAGTGTAGTAAACGGCGTCTCGTTGTCTACCACCTTTACTCTAATCCACTTACTCACAAACCCCGGGGGGTCGTTGGGTATTAACGCGCCGGGGAGGGCCCCCGCCTCTGTTAAAATCTGAAAGCCGTTGCATATGCCTAAGACGGGGGTGCCTCTCTCTGCGTCTTCTATGACGTACCTCACTGTGTCTGTGGCGGCGGCTAAGGCGCCGGCTCTTAGCCTATCTCCATAGCTAAAGCCGCCGGCTAACACCACTACGTCGTAGCGGCCAGGTCTGTAGTCTCTATACCACACCAACTGCCCCCGGAGGCTTACTAAAGTCAACGCCCTCAACACGTCGTAGTCTCCATTTGTCCCGGGGAATTTTAAAACTGCGATCATAACTCCTCAACTTTGACTACTTCTACTACGTGGACGTTGGGGTTGCCTAGTCTTGCGTCCCACGCTATTTTCACCGCCTTTTCTCTCGCCTCTTCTGGAGTAGAGGCCTCTATCTGTAGGACTAGACACTTGCCAGCTCTCACAGGTATTTCATACCCCAGTCTCTTCAATAAGTCTTTTGATATTGTCTCTCCCTCTGGCTCACGGATCGAGGCCTTGTAAGTCACGTTGATATACACGGCGTATTTCATAGAGTGGCTAGTCACCAACTTTAAAAATATTGCCTTGTTAAACATTTGTTTAAAAATAAATCAACGCCGCCGCCAGACTCAGCCGCTTTTTTTAAACAAGATTTTTAAAGTAAAAGCTTTGGCTCTACATGGCTTTAACTCCAGAGGAGTTAGATATAATTAAAAAGGCCTTGGGGAGAGACCCAACTACGCCGGAGTTGGCCATCTTTACCTCCCATTGGTCTGAGCACTGTTCTTATAAATCGACTAGAGAGTGGCTGAGGAGACTTCCTTCAAAAGCTCCTTGGGTAGTTAGAGGCCCGGGCACCGACGCGCCGCTGGTGGAAATTGCGCCGGGGCTTTACGTAACTTTTAAAATAGAGTCGCATAACCACCCCAGCGCAATTGACCCCTACAACGGCGCGGCGACTGGGGTGGGGGGGATAATTAGAGATATTTTAACCGTGGGGGCACGGCCAGTGGCTCTGTTAGTAAATCTCCACTTTGGCCCTCCCGAGCACCCCCACGCCTCTTGGATCGCTACAAATGTAGTAAGAGGAATCTCCGACTATGGAAACCGCGTAGGCGTGCCTGTAGTGGGGGGAGAGACTTGGTTTGACTCTGACTTCACCTACACGCCTATTGTTTTGGCCACTTGCGTCGGCGTAGTGGAAAGCGATAAGGTGCCGAGGGGTGGGGTGCGGCCCGGCGATTTGATAATTGTAGCTGGCCAAGGGACGGATAGAAGTGGGCTAGGGGGCTCCGCCTTCGCAAGTAAGACGTTAAGTGGAGAAGAAGACATGGGCGCGGTGCAAGTGGCAGACCCCCTAATGGGCAAGAAATTAATCGACGTGGTGTATGAAGCCCGTTGTGTAAAGTATATCAAAGACCTGGGGGGCGGGGGCTTGGCCACGGCGTTGGCCGAGTTGGCGGAGTGGTTCGGCCTCGGCGTAGAGGCCGATTTAGATAAATTACACATCTCTGACGCCGAGATGGGGCCTGCGGACGTCCTCGCCAGTGAGACACAAGAGAGGTTAGTCTTCGTCACCTCGCCGGACGAGTTAAAATGTCTAGTGGAGACTTTGGAAAAGTTTGAAGTGCCTTATTCAATAATTGGTAGGTTTACAGACAGGGGCTATTTGTTATTGAAATGGCGCGGTGAAGTGGTGGCGGAGGTCCCCACTTGGCTTGCGGCCAAGGCGCCGTCTATCACATGGCCGGCTGAGCCCTACGCCGCCCCGCCTCTGTCTGAAGTGCCGATGCCCCCCTTGGACAAAGCCATTGACTTAGTCCTCTCTTCTCCAAACATAGCCTCTAAAGAGTCTATATACACTAAGTTTGACTTCGACGTGGGGGTTAGGACTGTAGTTAAGCCGGGCGAGGGAGACGCCGCGGTGGTGAAGATATATGAGAGGGGTAACTTAGGCGTTGTAGTTAAAGGCGACGCCAACCCCAGGTATACGTATCTATCTCCTAGGCTTGGGGCGGCCAACGCCTTCGTCAAGGCTTATAGAAACGTAGCCGTGGCGGGGGGCGTGCCCAAGGCCGCCGTAGATTCATTAAACATGGGCAGCCCCGCGAGGCCGACTGTGTATTGGCAATTTAGAGAGATGGTAGAGGGGCTGAGAGAGGCCGCCGAGTCGTTGTCTATACCCATCGTGGGTGGCAAAGTCAGTCTCTATAACGAATATGGAGACAAGCCTATTAAGCCAGTGGCCACTGTCGTAGTCCTCGGCGTGATAGAAGACGTGTCTTACGCCAATATGAACTTGTGGAGAGACGGAGACGGGATTTATATATATGGAGAAACTAAAGACGAAGTGGGCGGCAGTGAGTATCTACACCGTGTACATAGACTAGTGGCGGGGGCGCCCCCCTCTATAGATTACGGCGCCGAGCGTGAAATTGTAGAGGTAATACAGAGGTGGAGGGGGAGGCTCACCGGCGCCAAAGACGTAGGCGTAGGTGGGTTGATCACTGCCTTAGCTAAAATGGCTGTAACCAGCGGCGTGGGGGCAGAAGTTGATATATGTAAAGCCCCCTATAGAGGAGAGACGCGGCTGGACTATCTCCTATTTAGTGAGTCAAACGGCAGATTTATAACTGCCGGCTTAGAGGGGCCTGGAGTAAAAATCGGGTCCGCAGGCGGCGAGTGGTTTGTGGCGAAGTGCGGCTCTACTACGTTGTATAGAAAGAGAGTGGGCGACTTGGCTGAGTTAATGTCTCTTTGATATGTGCGGCATCGGGGGGGCCTGGGGCTCGGGGGCCGGTGGGTTAGTGAAAAAATTGGCGCCTTGGCTACTCCACAGAGGGCAAGAGGGAGTTGGATACGCCTATTATTTAGGCGGCGAGTTGAAAATCGGCGCCCCTCCCGACGAGGCCGAGGGGGCTTTAGTCCACACTAGATACAGCACCACGGGCCCCTATGGAGAACAGACACAGCCTATATTGGCGCGGTACAGAGATTTAGAAATCGCCGTGGTGTTCAACGGCACTGTGGTGAACTACCGTAGATTAGGAGTGCCCAGCCCTAAGTTCGACGGAGAGGCGTTGGCCAAGAGGCTTGTGTATGAAATCTGGGAGAGGGGGGTCGAAGACGGCGTTACAGAAGTGTATAGAAAAATAGTGGGGGCCGCCTCGCTTATCGCATTGACGCCTTGGGGGATTTTAGCAGTTAGAGACCCCAGGGGGGTCAGGCCACTGGCTTATTCACAAGAAGGGGACTTGTTGACACTGGCGTCAGAGGACTCCGTCCTCGGCCGCGGGGCGGAGGTGCCTCCTGGATTGGCCATTTTGTACGGCAAGAGAATGGCTATTTGGAAAGTCCCGCCTGGGGAGTTGAAGATATGCGCCTTGGAGTTTGTATATTTCTCAAGCCACGCCACAACGCTTAGCGGGAGACTTGTATACGACGTGAGGACGAGGCTGGGCGCGGCGTTGGCTGAGTTAGAGACAGAGGAGATAGACGTAGTGACTTACATTCCAGAGACCGCCAGAGTGGCCGCTTTGGCATACGCAGAGAGAATAAATAGGCCGTTGGTAGAGGCGGTTTTAAAAAATAGATACGCAGGTCGGGTATTTATCGCCCCGCCCACTGTGCGCTCGCCTGGCGACGTCTTTAAAATAGTGTCTCCACTAGTTAAGAATAAGAGAGTGGCGGTGGTAGACGACTCTTTAATCAGAGGGACGAATATCTCCACTGTGGTGAAGATGTTGAGAGAGGCAGGCGCGTCGGCTGTACATATACGCATCGCCTCGCCCCCCGTCAAGTGGCCATGTTTCTTCGGCCTAGACTTCCAGACTAGGAGAGAGCTAGCCGCCTATGGGAGAGATGAGGAGGAGGTGAGAGAGTCTATCGGCGCCACTACGCTTAGATACCTCCCACTTGACATCTTTAAAAAAATACTGGGGCCTGACGTCTGCTACGGCTGTTTCACTGGCGAGTACCCACAGCCAGTCGACGTGGCGCAGGCGGAGAAAGAATTGACTAGGGCCACGACTTTATAAAAGACTTTGCCAACACCTCGTCTCTCTGCCTAGCCATGTGTTGTCTAACTTTCTCACGGACCTCTGGATATTTAAGCCCCAGCACCCTCGCCGCGAGGTAGGCGGCGTTCGCCGCGTTTCCAATCGCCACAGTGGCCACGGGAGTGCCCCTGGGCATTTGTACAATTGACAATAGCGAGTCTAGGCCGCCTAGGTGGCGAGTTGGGACGGGCACCCCAATTACAGGCAGTGGAGTCAGCGACGCGGTCATCCCAGGTAGGTGGGCGGCTCCCCCGGCGCCGGCGATTATGACGTCGAATTTCTCCTCGGCCTCTCTAGCGAATTGAAACATATACTCAGCCGTCCTGTGGGCACTGACTACTCTCGCCTCGTATGGGATGCCGAAGGCCTCTAGTACTTCAAAAGCCTCTTTCATAACTTCTAAGTCTGTAAGCGAGCCCATTATCACAGCCACTTTCATACAAGAAGTGGGGGCTTGGTTAAAATAAACAATTTATAACAATGTATATTACCGGCTGTATGTACGACGAAGTCTCAGCCGGCGCCGTGGTGTTCTACAGAGGCGAGACGGTAGAGTATCTACTCCTCCACTACCCAGCCGGCCACTGGGATTTCCCAAAGGGCAACGTAGAGCCAGGCGAGACTTTAGAAGAGGCCGCGTTGAGAGAGATAAGGGAGGAGACCGGGCTGGAGGTGAAACTAATTGAAGGCTTCCGAGAGGAGGTGGAGTACGTCTATAGAAGAGGCGGCAAGTCGGTGAGGAAAAAAGTCTATTTCTTCTTGGCGGAGGCCTTTAGCAAAGAGGTGAGACTGAGTTGGGAACACGTAGACTACCTCTGGCTCCCGTACGAAAAGGCGTTGGCTAAAGTCACCTACCACTCTTCTAGGAGAGTTTTGGCGAAAGCCCGCCGGTTTCTACAGCCTTAGCCTACGGGGCAGTGAGAATTGGTAATCCATTATGACCGACACCGTGGTGGAGGAGTCTCTCGCCTTTAGAAAAGAGACGGCCTCGTAGGCGCTTGCCAAGTCTGGGAAGGCCAAGGCGTAGAACCCCGCGGCTCTTGCAAAACATCTAAAAAACTTCCTCCCCCTTAGCGAAGCCACTGCCTTCGACCTCACTGCGAGCGCCACCACTCCGCTCTTCGCCACGTCTACTCTATACACCACATTTACATTCGACAAAACCCACCTCCTCAACTTACGCCCCGCGGCGGGGGGCACCCCCAGCCTCTGCGCCAACTCGACACTGGACACAGAGGGGTTTTTGATAAATATCTTCAAAGCCTCTAGCTTCAGCCTCCCCACCTCTCTAGGCCGGAGCCCAGGCACAAGCCACGGCCTGCCGTATCTCTTCTTCAACTCCGCCAACTCAGCCCCGTCTCTATACTCCACTGCGAAGATGTAAGTCCCCTCCAACGTGGCGAATTTTAAAACTGCGTCCACCCCCGGGTCTGCGTCAGTCTCAAAAAAGACGTAGTTAGTCCCCACCACGTCCGGCCGGACGTACACCATCTTCTCGCCCAAGACTCCCAGTTCTTTAAGCCTCTTTAGGCGATACGCCACGGCTTGTTTCGACATGCCCAGTTCTTTCGCCAGTCTTGTAATTCTCACATCTGCATCGGCCAGAATCATAGAGATCAACACTCTGTCGTCTCTCTCAAGTAGTAAAACCATGTCGAGAAGTACAATGAATTTTATATACGTAGCCCTAGTCTACTCTACTTTCAATTTTGACAATTATTTGTCTATCTGGCGGCGTCTTCCCGTCTATTAAGATTTCCACCCTCCCGTCTATACACTGCCCAGGCCCTAGTCTAATTGTAAAAGTCTTTGACTCCCCCCACCGCCTGCCAAACCACACATCGCCGACATGTACAGCAAAGACTCTGACCTCCCCCGGCGCCTCAATAGACACGGCGGCCGCGACGTCGGACTCGGCGGCGTTGCACAACTTCACTGGCGTATATACAAAACTACCCGGCGGAGCCTCTATAGAAAAGACACTGCTGCCATTCACCCCAACAAACAACACCGGCACTAGAGGCGGAGTGCTCCTATCTATTCCAAACACCGGCGCCGTCAACACTCCGAAGAAAAACGACAAGACAGCCACGGCTCCTAGAAGTAAAATAACAAATGGAGGCCTCCTCTCCTCCTCCTCCCCAACCACCTGCTTCTGAGTTTGTTCTACAACTGTCATCCCCACACCTCGAGTATGTATATTTTCAACACTTCGCCGGGGGCTGCCCGAAAGCCTACATAAGCCGGCGGCGCCGGGCTCTGGCAGCCGAGCCGCGCCAAAACTCCCCCGTTCTGGTCTCTAACAAACACATCGCCCAGCCCGGCCAACGGCCTCAAATCTACCCACCTAGCGGCCGAGGGCGGCGGATTAAAGCCGTAGACACAGCCCCCTCCGGCGCCGCGCCAATACACACCAAAAGAGTCAGCTAGGCCAGAGGTTAAAAAGACGTAGCGACCCACCCCAGTGAAGTTCGCAATGTAGACAAGGCCGCCTTGAACCAACGGCACATATGCCAAGCCCCCAGTCACTAATAAATAGTTGTACGACTGCCAGACGTAGCCTTGGGCACTCCACCCCCCAGGCGGCGGGCAGCGGCTGAATTGTATTGAAAAGTCGTCCCAGTAGACCCAGAAGTCGTCTCCCGGCCCCGCGGCAGAGCCGCTGTAGTCCACCACGCCGAAGGCCACAGCCACGACGGCGCCTGGCAAGTCGCCTAAGTTTATAGTCCAAGACTGGTCGCCAGACAAAGGCCCCAGGTATGTAAAGAAGTAGGGGCCGTGGTTTGTACAAGTCTGCCCAGCCCCCACGTCACATATAACTGACCCCGGGCTTATGAAAGAGCTGACAATGGCGTAGCGCTGGCCCGACGCAGCGTCTACGCGGTAGTAGACATATTCTCTATCTACTTGTCCGTCTCCGTCTAGGTCTACGCCAATAGTGACAAAAGCGGCGTTGTTCCTAGTATCGGCCACAAGTGTGTATCTAGACCTTACACTTATTACAGTCCCAGCCGCAGGGACAGGCCCGCCGAAGGGAGAGTCAGAAAGCCAATACCTTGCCACAGCATAACCCTGGCAGTCGGTTACTCCACCACATAG
>JAWBJM010000003.1:0-47974 GCA_038832545.1 Pyrobaculum sp. | reverse complement strand
CGCCGCGGCAGTTATGAGGCACTCCATAGCGTTAGAAACCGCCTCCGTGATTCAACATTGTACAAATATCTTCGCGTCGTATGAATGAGTTCACAGTGACTTATACAACCTATCGTTGCCCCTTCTGTAGGGGAGCTCTGGTGATTGTAGAAGACGAGTCATACGTCTGGCTCGGCTGTAAGCGCTGTCTCCGCTATGTGAAGAGGGACAAGAGGGAGCTGACCAGGCGGTACGTCAATTACAAGAGGAGGTTTTTCAACTGGCGCGGTCTGATGGAAGAGCTATACGCCCTCTACCGGTAACCCTCTTTTTTAAAAAAATTAGAGTTTTATCTCCGGCACCTCGGCTTGCTTCCGCTCATACCGGTGGTCGCGGTGCATTACGACGCGGAGGAACCTCCCTTGATTCGTGTAGATTAGTCTCGCAACTGCGAGGACTGAGTGTAGGGCACGCAAGGCGAATGACGGCGCCGCGTCCTCGCCGCGCCACGTCCGCCCAATGGCTGGGCGCTCCTGGGCTATCAGCCACACTGTAGCTGATTGACGTATTGCATATTCCGCCAGCGCCTGCGCCATGGCGTTTGCGGCAAAGCTAAGCGGTCCTACGATTGTTAGCGGTTGCGGTAGCTCTCCTTCGATGGCCATCCTCTTTGCCGCCTCATGCTGGGCGTATGCGCTTACTGAGTCAATTGCGATGAAGGCGCCCTCGTTTTTTTGTATAAACGATATGGCCCGTCTAAACGCCTCCGGCAGTTCTTTAATAAATTCCGTCTGGGCGTATTGTGACACTAGCTTAAATCTCTCGCCGTAGAATATATTAGGCTCTGAGGCAACGTAAAGCTTGGGAGCCTGAAGTTCTCTGAGAAGCTCTATCGTGAGCGTAGTCTTTCCTACACCGCTGGCGCCGTAGATAATCACCACGCCGCCTATGAGCCCCAGCTCCTTCACCACTTGCAAAACGACCTTTTCCTCAGACTTCTTAGACATGTACAACCGCGTTTAGAGGAGGGATATTGAAAAAAAAGGGGGTTAGGGGGAGCAGGTAATAGTGAAACGGCATGGCACTTCCTTGGAACTCATATACCTCCGCCATGGTTTGGAGAGAGAGGAAAAAAGATGTGGAATTAGGGACACCAGTAGAAGGGGCAACCGTCGCCTGTAATCTGCTCGTACAGCGGGGCAAATTCCGGGCTTACCCTGGCTGCTAGTCCCAACACCAGCCAGACGACAAACGCCGTTATTATGACGTAGAACCAGACGGAGCGCATGAGAGTATCGATGTCGCGGCGGGCGAGCGCCCAGAGCGCCAAGAGGCCTAGTGCGATGACGGGTATCGACTTGTAAAAGATTTGCAACACGGTGATAGCGGTGTTTTGCATCTCGCCGAGGGTGTTCTGTAAAATTCAGGAAAGGGGAGGACGGAAGGGAATTGAACGGAGGAAAAAGGGGGGCGTTAGATTGTCTCCCAATGCGCCACCTTGATCCAGCGGTCCACCAGCGGCGTGTCTGGCTTGATGTATACGCCGTCGGGGGCGTGCTCCACTATGAACTCCCAGCGCCGGCCTCCCCACCAATCGGGCTCGCCCTCGGCAGTCACAAAATCCTTACTTCAAAGAAGACTATAGCTTAAAACCATTTCTCCAGCAGTTTATAAACAACTCCGTAGCCCAGAGACATAACGCCGAAAAAGGCTATGGCGACAGCCAACGCCGTAGTGAAGTACCCGCCCTCAACCGTTACTCTGCCGCCTAGTAACAACGCCGCTATTAACAGCGACAGTAGAATTGCAGTTAAGACGCCGAAGATGACAAGGGCTTGTGTAAACGGCCCCCTGTTACGCAGAAATATCCCCACGACCACTGCCACAACGACGAACAAGGCCACGGTAAGAGGATCGGAAATTCTCAAAGCCACGGCCGCCGCGGCGGGGACGACCGCCGAAATCAGAGGCCTCAACATGCCATTAAAAACGTCCAGCTAATAAAAACATTATACAAATCACTTGTTGAAAGCGCTTTCGGTGTAAATGAAAGAATTCCAAAAAACTCAGTACTTAAATGAAATAATTACATTAGATACAGGAGATAATACTTCATTCATTCATTCCTTAAAAGCATAGGAAAGTTCAAAAAACATGGCAACGGTAGAAAAAATAAAGAGATTAGAGAGAATGGCAAAATACGCGCCAGCGGCAGCCACACTGGCGTTAATAGGAATAAGCCAATTTGCAAACGCGATGAGTATCTCTCCTAATGAGATATGTTTTGATGGATGGTGTATTAGGATTTGTGGGCGGATAGGACCCTTTGAGATTTGCTTGTAACAATCTTAAAATAAGGTATATTTTTTCACGTGCTTTCTATTTACTCTGTATATGCCGAGGAGAGGAGGGGGTTAATAGTGGGGATATTCCTCACGGCCTTCCTCTCCACCCTTGCGTTGACTGCGGCATTTGCCTTTTGGGATCTCGGCGGCGCTCTGGCGGCGGAGCTGAGGGATTTGTTGGGCTTGGGGCGGTACGTCATTATGTCCCAGGAGGGGGCTGGGCTGACGTGGGCCGACGTGGCTAAGGCCGCGGCCGCCGTGTGCTCCGACAGGTCGTACGGGGTGACTTACCTCCCGCTGAAAATAGCGTATTTAAACGGCACTGAGCGCTGGGTCACTGCCGCTTTTCTCCCGCGGTGGGCAATGGAGGGAATTGCATTGCTGGAAGTGGCGGCATCACAGGCCTTGGCCAGAGAGGGCGATATGCTATACGCCTACATATCTGGGAAGCCCCTCCTTGTGACAGTGGCTAGGGCCCTAAGGGGCCAGATTTACGTGCCGGGCCTCTCCGCCGATTTGTATTTAGACTCAGACCTCATCGGCGCCTCTCATTTCAACGTCATAGTTGTCGAAAAGGGGAGTTGCGGTAGTGTCGAGGATTTAAGGGCCCTCTTCCCCGGGGCTGTTGTGTTAGACACAGACGCGCTCCTCACTGCCTTTTGGGGCCAGCTGTTAATATACTTGGCCGGTGCGGCCGTTGTGGCGGCCTCTGCCACCGCCGCAGTGGCGGCCATGAGCTACGCCTTGGCCACATCGGCGCTACAAGCCCATTGGAAAGACTTTGCCATTATGAGAGTACTCGGCATGAGGAAGCGGCAGTTATTGGCGCTGGCCGCCTTGTTGTTCTACACGCCCGCCTTGTCGGGGGTCGTCGCCGCGGCGTTTTTGGCGGGGGGAATAGAAGTTGAGGGGCTGGGGGGCATGGCCTACAGCGCAATTAAAGCCGCGGCAGTGGTTGGCGCCTCCTCGGCGCTTCCCCTCTTCCCAGCGTTTAGAAGGCTGTACTCCATGCATCCAGTGGAGGCCTTGAGGCATGAGTAGAGCCGTTTATTCGTGGCCTGCACCGGTTTACAAGCCAGGAGAATACTTGTTAAAACTGCCTAACGTGAGGGAGTCGCCGTATCAAACGCGGGAAGAGGGCGGCTCAGTTGTCTGCACTCTCTGTCACAGGCGCTGTAGGCTGCCGCCCGGCAAGATAGGCGCATGCGGCATGAGGTTTAACCTCGGCGGTAGGCTGTACACGGCGGCTTACGGACTGTTGACAGCCGCCGAGTCTAGGCCGATGGAAATAAAGCCATTGTACCACTTCTACCCCGGGACTTCCGCTGTTACAATAAGCACGTGGGGCTGTAACTTCCCGTGTGCTTGGTGTCAAAACTGGCATTTGAGCAAGACGGCGTCGCCGGCTGGCGCCTACGTCCCGCCCAAGAGAGTTGTGGAGTGGGCCCTGGAGAACGGGGATTCAGGTGTCAACGTGAGTTTCAACGAGCCAACTCTTTTGGCTGAATACGCCGAGGAGGTCTTCAGGCTAGCCCGTGCCCGGGGCCTCCACGCCTCTATTAATACCAACGGCTACCTCACTGAGGAGGCGGTGAGGAGACTTGCCGAGGCGGGCATGGAGGGGATGAACATCGATATTAAGGGCGGGAGGGAGACGTATAGAAGGTGGCTCGCCGCGAATTTCGACAAGTTCCTCTCCACAGCCCGCCACGCGAAGGGCATGGGAATACACGTCGAGTTTACCTACCTGGTCATCCCGGGCGTAAACGACCACGAGGCGGAGGAGGTAATTGAGGCGGTGGCCTCCTTCGGCCGGGAGACTCCTCTCCACATAACCGCCTACTACCCGGCACATAAGCTCTTCAACCCGCCCACGCCCCCGGAACTCCTCGAAGAGCTGTGGCGCAGGGCGAGGAGAGAGCTGGACTACGTCTACGTGGGCAACGTCCCGGGACACCCTGGCCAGCACACCTACTGCCCAAGGTGCGGCTACGCCGTGATAAAGAGGGCGGGAGACAGGGCTGTGAAAATAGAATTGGCACAGGGGAGGTGTCCCAAGTGCGGCTGGGAGATTCCCATTAGAGGAAAGCCGGGAAAATACGGACGGCTCTACCGCTCGTTTATATAACCCCCGCGCCGATTGAGCTAAGAGCAATAACTCTTTTTCCCCCGGAGGCGCCATATGCTTTTTTGCGGCGCTCTGATCTTACTGGCGACCCCCGGCTGCCGCTGGATGTACAGGCAGAGCCCAATGCCCGTTGCAAACGCTTCCCAGCGCCAAATTTTATAACGTAAAAAAGGGAGTGAAGTGTAGAGCTGGAATGCCCTGGCGGGAGTTGGCTAAGTATAATGAGGGGAGTTTGGCCGGGGCGAAGTACGGGGCGGGGCTAAAACCCCCGGAGGCCGGCCTTTATAAAAACGCCGCTGGATAGGCATTTCAAGCGTTTAAAGGGGCTCTAGCGGCCGGGCGCAGGGACTATAAGGCGCGTAAATACGCCGTCATCAAAAGGCTTAAAGGCGGGAAGAGGGTAGAGTATGTAGACAGGCTTGCTATTATAACGGGGCTTCTCTTAGGAAATCGCAAGGGATCTCTCGGCGCTGGAGGAGGCAGAACTACTGCACTACGCCAACACCGCCCTCAATCTCAGCGAATTCCAATACAACGGTAGCGGCGCGCTGAGCAGGCGTGCAAGACTGAAATCCGTAGAGGAGGACGTAGCGGCGTTTGCGCGTTATGTCATTAGAAAAGGCGCCTAGATACCCGGCCGGCACCCCTTAGGCGCAACAAGGGGTACACAACAGACGAAGGCGAGGATGATCTATAATTTGAGTGCTTTCAGTGCCCTTTCGAGTTCCTCACTCCACTGGACTCTTTGCCTCAATGCCTCAACGCGCTTAGCCAGTTCTTTCAGAAGCAACACGACGTCTCTAGCCGCCTCCTCTCTGTTGCGGTATTTGCTCAACGCCATGTCCGGGTCTGGGCCGTGGTATTGATAATCGTGGAGATCAAGCGCCTTGTCAGTGCCGAAAGAAATGCCCCCATGTCCCACCTCCTCCAACATTTGTGACAACGCCTTTATTCTCCCAGTGGGCACTCTCGGCACTGCTGTGGATTCAAGCCAGCGCCTCTCCTCCTCCGTCTTTACAACGGCCTTAAGTTTTTCTAACTCCAACCGGAGGAGAGCCGCCAGCAGAGCCCGCCATGCTTGAAAAGCCTTCCCAGCGGCGTTTCTCACAAGCCCCCTCTCAAGAAACTCCAAAGCAAGACGCCCCTCCACCAGAGCCTCTAACAAACGCGCAGAGACATAGCCCTCAGTCGACGGCTTGGGAAGGGGTTTTTCAAGTAGTTTCTCCACATATTGATCATCGTTGTTATTTTTATGCTTAACGACCTCGACCGACAGTTAGGCGCTTCATGCTTCAAATTACCGCGTCTCTAGGCCGTAGCGGGGCGGACTCGAGCCCGTGTAGTAGTTTATTACAAGCCCTCCAATGTGCCGCCGGTTTTTATGGGGATTTGCAGACTGGTATTAAAGCCGGTCCGTCTAAATCGTAGTAGTAGCCCTCGACCTCTGCCCCCAGCTCTCTTAGCTTTTCACACGCGATTTTCACGTTTTCCACCTCCGCCTTTCTCAAGTCCCCGCCAGCCCTCTTGACTGCCTCGTTTAACTGGGCGGCGAGAGAAGGCGGCGCCTCGCCTTTAAAGGCCAGCTCAACCGCGCCGCAACGTTTGTGTCCAATTACGTATATCTTCTTGACGCCGAGTTTTTCAACTGCGAATTTCAACGAGTCGTATACGGCGTCTGTGACCACGTTGCCTGCTATTCTCACGACGAACATGCCGCCAATATTTGAGAGAGTCAGCAACTCGGGGGAGAGGCGAGAGTCTGAACAAGTCAAAACTGCACACCGCGGCGATTGGCGGCTGACAGTGGCCTTTATTCTCGCCAAAATGCTCTCGGCGGTTAAAGCCCCGGCTCCGTTTAATAAATTTCTAAAACCCTCGAGGCACATAATTCGACGTATGTTATAGCTTAAAAGCGTTATTGCCTGGATATAGGGCCCGGACGCGGCGCGCGAACCGCCTCCTATTAAGCCAAGACTTGATGTAAGGCCTCATATCCCTCAATTACTCCGGGATGCTCATCATAACTGGCAGAGATTTAACGCGAAGTCAACATGGTGTATCCACGCCTACTATTCCACTTTAAACATAAAGCCTGTTGACTATCGCTACTGTGGAGTTGGAAAACTGGTGAGATTTAGCTATAAGGGGGCTGTGGATAAGTGCGAGACACGGCGTTAAGACAAGACTGCCTTTACTGCGTCTTCCCGTGGCGGTAATAGAAAATTGTTTTAAAAAATGCCGTTGTGATTTAGGGGTATGTCGTATGGGGCGGAATTGGCGGTATTAAGGGAGTCGGCCCGCTTGGCCTTTTAGGCGGCGGCGCTATGGGGCGCGGCTCTACAAGCCAGTTTATAAGCGTTTTGAAGAATTTGTAATTATCGCCTAGCTGAATGAAATACGGCGTAAAGCTCCTCACGGAGCCCACCGCGGTGAAGTTGCCCGTGCGCACGGCTATTGTGTACACGTCCTCGCCGTAGCCGAACATATAGGCCTTTACCCGTAGTTTGAGGCCAGAGGTTGCGGCGAAGGCAGTGGGGCTTAACAAAATAAGCCTTGAGGCGTTGAACAAAGACCCGTTGACGTGGACATACTGCCAATTGGCCGCGAAGTCGTGCGCGCCGAGTCCTGTGAAGTTGTACACTGCCCTTATGACTGTGATGTTGAAGTAAGTCAGCAGGGGGTCAAAGACTGTTGTGGCGGAATAGGGCGTTATTATAATAAATGGAGGGGCTGAAATCATCCCGCTGGCCCTCATGTCGGCGAAATACAACGCCCTAACTCCCCTGCGGGTGGCGTTGTAAACTGCCTCAGCCGCTAGGTCTGTAAACGGCACAGTGGGGTTGACAATAATCAAGCCAGTGGCGTTTTCTAATAGCTGTTGTAGAGAGAGCTCATCCCTCGCAAGCCTTAGGGCAAAGCCCCTTTCCACAAGCTCCTTTGCCAAGACCTCAAAAAAGCCCCTTGGGATTATATTGCCGTGGGAAAGATCTAATACTACATAGGGCCTGTAGGGCTTTTTCTCCTCAGGCGGCGCCGCTGGCGGCATGGGGGTGACGTTTATGGGGTGGTGGGGTATTTGTATTGCCCCGGGCCACAGGTAGAATACAGGAGGGGCGGATACGTTCATTAGGAATTGAAGCGGTATCTTGTTGCCTGAGATTAGAGGTACTACTATTCCAAACCCCGTGGCGTTGTATTTCTCATATATGTCCACAACGGTGTAGTTTTTAAGCCCCAGCTCCCTGGCCATGTCCTCAACGGCGTCCCATAGACCCCCTATTTTATCAATGAGGCCTAGCCTTAGGGCAGTCTCTGCGTTGAATATTTTCGCTGTTTCAAAGACCTCAGGATCCGCCTTAAGCCTGCCGGCCCGTCCCTTTAATACCGCGGCGACGAAATTAGCCCTTGTCTTTTCAATGTCGTTGTAAAACTCGGTGAGGTCCATGCCGTAATATTTAAACGGCCCCGTGGTGTAAATATAATCGGGCAAGTCAATGAGGTATTCGTCGGGCCATAAGAGGGCTACTACGCCAATGCTCCCCACCCAGCTAGACGGCGTAGCGTATATCCTCCCGGCCGCCACCGCCGTGTAGTAAGCCCCCGAGGCCGCCAGACCCGCCACAACTGCGTATACAGTCTTATTAAGCCCCTTGATTGTTGAGTAAAGGCGCTCTGTTGCGCCGACAGCTCCTCCAGGCGAGTTGATCAGCAGTATTACGCCGGCAGTTTTGTTGTCAAACTGCAACTTCTTGACGTATTTAATGAGGAAATCTACATAGTAATTGAAGATGGGCTGATCCACCGGCACTATTACAATCTCCCTCTCCGCGGCAGCCCTCTTCTCCAATCTTTTTACTCTCACAGTCAGTTCCTCCAGCGTTTTGTTTATTGAAGCAAGCCTCTCAGTCAACGAGGAGTTAAGAGTCTTAACCTCTGCCGTTATTGACGACCTCACGTCGTCGATTTTCATAGTAATAGTCCTCTCGGCGTTCAATAGCCCCCACCACAGCGCAATGCCGAGGGCCAGCGCCGCAATTGCCAACACGAGCCCGGCTAATGCCAGCGCCTTTGCCATAAAATTAAAATTTAATTCACATTTATGTTTATTCCTCCTCCTCTTCGAATACTAAAGCTTCGGCGGGCTCTCTCTTATACAGCTCTTTTCTGCTCGCCTCCAGTAGCTCCTCCCCCACCCCCCGGAGGGATGCATAAGTGGCTATTTCAACGCCGCGCTTCTCGGCGTATTCAAACAGCGGCGCCAATTTCTCCCGCCAGTCCCCGCTCCGCAGAGCGTGGTGGGCGACGACTAAAACGCGGGGGGCCAAGTCCACCACTTCTCTCAAATGGCGTATAGCCGCCTCTATGTCCCAGGGCAGGTAAGTAGGCGGCCCTCCCACTACGGCAATTGTGGGCCTAACCTCTTTGAGAAAGGCCACTGGCTCTGGCTCTACGGGCCCCTCCACGTCTGGAACAAAGGCCAGTCTCTCCTCGCCGTCTAAAACCGCAAAGGCCACTACTCTGCCCGTTTTAGAGCCAGCAGGGCCGTGCCAAAGGGATTGAGAAGCTTTAATTACAGTGCCTCCCACACGCCACTCGCCGCCGTCAGCATATATCAACTCAGCCCCGGCGTCGCCGAGGGCCTTTGAGAGGCCGTAGTGCCGCCTTCTCTGCGACCAATTTAAATCGTCGGGGCTTTTGAGAAGCACCCGCTTCCCGCCGTATATTTGTCTGTAAGTCTCTCCGTCTGTTGCCATGTAGACGCTGGGATACCACGGAGTGAAGTGGTCTCTGTGATAGTGGCTGACGGTGATGACATCAGCCGCCGCGGCTAGTCTGAGGATTTCAGACCTAACGGCCCTGGCCCTCTCTAATTCCCTGGGGTGAGGCGGGAGGCCGAATCTACGAGGCGCCAGGGACACGCCGGCGTCAAAGAGGATGCGGACGTCGCGGGTCTCCACGTATAGACACATTGAGCGCACTCCCAGCGACTCCTCTCCTACCGGCCTAATCTCCATAGAAAATATACTAATGCCGCTGTCTTCACGCCGTCTGCCGCGGCAGGTAGTGCCCACAAGTTGTATAAAACCAGCGGCAGAGTGTAGGCATAAGCAGCGGCGGATGATAAAAACACAATCGCCCACGTCTTATCCACCTCTCTCAGCCTCTTGTATACAAAATAGCCGAGGATAGGCTCTCCGAAATACGCAGCGGCGATTACCACAGCCCCCATGTCGAAACCCGCCCACAGCAAAGATACACCAAGGCCAGATGCGGCGATGATGGGCGGCGCCAGTCTGTTAAACCAAGGCTCTCCCAAAGCCTTTCTAAAATTGACGTAGACATACACCGCTACGGCCACTAAAAAGGTCATCACACTAAGGTTGAGGGGGTGTCTAACTCCCAAAGTCTCTATACTTACCAATACCAACAATATGGCCAAAGCCGCCACTAAACTACCCCTAAGCCCCTCCACCAGCCCCATGGCTCAACACATTTTTAAAAGCTCAATTTTTTGTCTCTGCCCCTCTTGTATAAGTCTAATATAGCCGTAGCGGGCGAGTTTATGGAGGTGCCGGTGGAGAGTTGTCTTTGGAATCGCCAACGCGGACTGGAGAGCAGCTCTCTCAACTGAGCCACCGCTCTCGTATATTTTCTTCAAAATTGTCAAATCTACTTCATTGAGATCTCTACACCCACCGGCCCCTACCCTACGTCTCTTACTTCTCCAAAAGACATAGGCCAAGGCGCCAGCCGCCACTGCTATAGACAAGACTAATTCTAAAACCGGCTGACGCCTTTCTGGAGGAGTTTGAGTATACGGCAGAGGAATAGGCTGTGGAATTGCAGGTGGCGTGGGGGAGGGCGGCGGAGGAGTCGGCTTAATCTCAAATGGATAGTACACCACCTCTACACTTTCGCGGAAGTGTAGATATATCCCAGACTTATTCATCTCAAACCTCTCGGGCAGTGGTGTTATCTGTTCGACCATGACGCCGGGCGGGGCTTGTATTATTATATACGGCGCCTTCACTATAGTTTTGAAATATGTCAAGTTTTCATACCGGGGGATGTACACCACCACCGCCGGGTCTCCCGCCTGGAGGACGTATAGCGTATTGTTTATTACCCACGTTGGGAGGGGCTCACCCATGTGGTTAAAGGCAGTTACTTCAGATATGGGGGGCGCTGGGAGAGTGACGTTTCCTAAAATAGCGGCTGGTAGGAAGATTAATAACACGGGGGGCGCCGTCAAGTTTAATAAAACTAACACAATGCTCATGTATTGTCAATTTATTTAACTTTTCGATAGTCATATTTATTAACTCTCCGACTGAGGCAGAACGTGAGGTGTTCTTACTGCGGGGCACCTCTTGACCTCTCTCCCGACTCTGTAGTGGTGGTGTGTAGATACTGCGGCTTTGTCAACTTCGTCGTGGGGGACCCCTCTGAGGTTTTGGCCGTCCCCACGTTGCCAAGTGGCGAAGTGGTAAAAAAGGCTGTGGAGAGGACGAGGCGAGACTTTAATTTAAGGTTTAGAATGTCGAAAATAAACTTCGCCGCCCCGCAGTTAGTCTACCTACCCTTCTATTTTGTAAATGTAGACATAATAGCTATATACAGCGCTAGGGTGTTAGTGACGTACTCCAGGTCTGTGTATAGTGGAGGCAGGTGGACGACCCATACTGGGAGCCGTAGAGTAGACGTGTCGGGTAGAGTTGGTTATAGAGACGTAGTGGGGGTGTTGGCTAGGAAAGCCGCTTGGGGGCTGTCTGTAGATAGGTTGTTGAGTCATTTTTTCAAAACGGCGCCTGCGCCCACGGCTTTGAAAGAGGTGACTACAAGTCAAGAGATAGCTCGGGCTTTTATGTCTAGTGAATATACTCCAGAACAGGCGAAGGCCAAGGCCGTCAGAGCGTCTATGCCGAAGATACTCAAGGCAGTTGACGACGACGCTAAATCAAAGGCTATGTCTCGCGTCAGTGGAGTGCCCACCAACGCGAGTGTATTAGACAAGACTGTGGATTACGAAGTGAGAGAGTTGAACGTCTCTAAGTTGACCTACCTCCCCATGTGGGTCGTGCCCTACTATTTTAAGGAGTCTGTCTATAAGTACTACGTCGCGGGCTGGGACGGGAGGGTGATAGTGGCAGAAGAGCCTTCGTTTATAGAACACAAACTGGCAAGCGCCGTAGGCGCGGCTGCGGCTGGGGGCGCCGTGGGGGGGTTTGGGCTGTCGGTTCTACCCTTTGACTTAGTAGTGGGCGCCTTCATGGTGGGGATGGGGGGGTATTTAAGCTACCTAGCCGCCAGGGGGTTGGTAAAGCCTAGGCGTGTAGAGACATGAAGTGTCCATACTGCGGCGCCGAGTTTCAAGCCCCGCCGGGTAAGAAATTATACGTATGTCCATACTGCGGCACTGTAGTCAGCGAAGGCAAGTCTATGGAGAACGTCTACATCTTCAAACCCACTGTGGATAAAACCACAGCCTTTAGACGTGTGCTAAACTTTAGGCCAGTGGCGTCTCCACGAGACTTAGACACCGCCACGCCCACCTCTGCAGAGCTGCACTTCCTACCTCTCTACCTCTACCATGTAGTTTTCTACCCATTTACAGATTTGGAGACAGACATGGCGGCCCTCGCGTTGTCTAAGCCGCCTTTTACACTACCCAAAAGTTTTAAATTCCCAGCCCGTTGGAGGACGCCGTTTAAGCCGTCTTTAGAGCGGATAGGCGTTTTCCACACCCCCGACTTAGAAGTGGACGAGGCGTTTGAAAAAATTGGCGACGTATTAGAGGAGGCTAGGCTATACGCCTCGGTTTTTAAAAGTAAAGTGGATATAGATCGCCGATTCCTCGGCGTGGCGTACTACCCCTTCTGGGTACTTGAATATAGATACAAAAACTCTACGTACAAGTCTGTAGTGGACGCAGTAGAGGGCTTTGTCTTATACATGGAGTACCCCATCGCCGCGAGGGGGCGGCTGACGAAATTAGGATTGGCCGCCGCCATATCTTCTGCAGCTAGTCTAGTGGGTGCGGGTGTAGCCGCCTTCCTGGGATTGTCTATTTTGCTCGGCGCATTGGGCGGGGCGGCGGCCAGCGGCGGGGCTGCTCTAAGACTTTTAAAAATAACCGCGGCGAGGCGTGGTATATATGTGGCGGAAACTAGGCTATAGCCTCGTTATATTTTTACTAATCACAGCTGCTATTTTCTATTTCTACTCCACAGCGCCGCGTCAAATAGCGGATATAGATTTAACAAGCCCAGCCCCAGTTGAGGCGATATACGCAGTGGAGATAAACTATACAATTAATGTAAAAATCTCAGCAGCTGGTGTGTCTATGGCTCTCTCCGGCTGGAGTGTAGTGGGGATAGGCCCCGGGGGCAACTATACCGTTGGCAAATTAACATATGGCCCTCCGCCCACTGAGATATCTTTCTGGGGCGCCACAGAGGGCGTCGAGGCGTATGTACGACACTGCCTCCCCGCCGGCTGTAGAGTAGAGAAGTCTAGAGGTCTCCATCTCTACACAATACACGGCGTGAACTCGACAGTCTACACAAGAGGAGTGTGTATACACATGGGGCTTGAGGGGGAATATGTAGAAGAGCATGGCATATTAGACACAGACGCCCTGGCGGAGTTTGTGCCAGGAGTTGGAGAGGGGACTGCAGAGTATAAATCTACAAAGTGTGTATACCGAGGAGTCCCTCTCGTTGAGGACACGTTGGTGAAATTAAAGGCGGAGGTATACGGCCAGCTCCTTTACGTAACTATTGAAATTCGACGCGTGGCCACGTCGATAGGTCAATACAGTGAAGAGAAGTATAGAGAATTGTTAAATTTTGTAAAAAGGGGTTAACACCTCTTTAGTTTAGCGAAGTGTCGGAACACTTCTTCTATAGAGACCCCCTTAGTTAAAAACTCCTCTAGGTGGTACTCTGTGGGTATGCCGGCGTCGATCAAAAGCTTCGCCGCCTCGTATATATCCACGTCGTGTTTATATATAATCGACGCCGCTTTATTTATCTCTAATACATACCTCGGCTTTAGCCTAATGCCAAACACGGCGAAGAGGTCTACTTTTACTTTTCTAAACCCACCTCTTAATTCAACCACGCCGTATTCACCACTGGCTGCTTTTAACGCCACGGCGGACGCCTCTGTAAAACACCTAGACACCAAAAGCCTTAGCCTATCTAATTGACTAGGGCCAAGGCCTACCGTGCCCACGAGGCCACCTCTCTTCGCCACCTCAGCCGCCCTCTTTAGTAAATACTCTCTGTCTAACTCGCCGTCTGCGCCTGGCGACATTACCCACAGCTCTGTCTCTACGCCCAAGTCCTCGAGTTTTGTCAAAACCGCCAGGCCGTAGGCGTCTGACAAAGGGCTTCCAATACTCTCTTCACAGCCAGCCCCCAAGACGTCTCCGCCGACGTCTACACCAATCACTTTGTCAAATCTAGTAAGCGAAGACGCCAATTGAGAGACTTTGGCGTAGGGATTTACGACGTATATTGACCTACCCAACGCCTCTGCTACACACATTCCCTGGGTCTTGAAGACCCGTCCCCCCCTCTCTACATAGCTTCTAGGCGTGGCGAGATATAGATTGGGGGCGACCTCTACCACATCTCTTAGACACGCGGGGGGCACAGGCCCCGGCGACGGGTCTACTACAAACCTCTCCCAGGGGATGTGGCCAACCGCCTCTTCTTCAGCCAAGGCTGCTGCCATCACTACGTCTCCGCCCCCACCAACGGCTAGGAAAAGAGCCATTAGACAACTCCCCGTCTAAGAGCGCCGCCGCGGGCTACGTCTTGATTCTTAGTCCACTTCGCTACGAAGACTTTATAACACTCTCTACTGCAGAAGACCCACGGCTTGTTTACACAACAAGTCTTAACTACAATAGGGGTCCCAGTGACGACTCTACCACAGTTTGAACACCTCAGCTCTGTAGTCTTTGTCTTAATCTCTAACGGCATACGCCATTTGAGTCAAATCTTTATGTACGACATCGGCAATTTTTCTCCCCGACAGTAACATGCCGCCGAAAATGGGGCCCATCCTCGGCAGACCGAAGACAGTACACACCGCGATGCCGGCCACATATAGGCCAGGCGCCACTTTGCCCGTGTGTTCTACTACTAATTTCTCAGACACCTCTGACCACGCCGATTTCTCGCCTTGTATATTTATGCCGAGCTCCGGCACTTTCCTAGCGGCGATTGATACAACCTCGGCGTCGTGTCCAGTGGCGTCTATTACCGCCTTGGCTTGTGTGTACAGCGGGTCTACGTGCATGGCGGACATCTGTATAGGCGTCCAGATCCACAAAAGACCGGTGACTCTAGGCGGGTCTCCTCTAAATATTATGTCGTCGACATGTACGCCGAGGAATATCTTCGCGCCGGCGTCTATAGCCCCCGCCGCCAATTTAGCAATCAACTCGGCGGGGTCGACAGTGTAGAGGCCGTCGCCTACGTGTCTATACCTCACTCTAAAGTCTTTTAAGACGGGGACCGCCTCCTCTTGTACTACAATTTTCGGTATCATATTGCCGCCGGGGCCTATACCCCCGCCGAATGACAACCTCCTCTCAAAAACCAACACCTTCAGCCCCCTCTCTGCTAGATATCTAGCGGCGGTCAAGCCAGCGGGGCCCGCGCCGACAATTGCCACATCTACATCGCTGTATTCGTACAACTCCTCCATTCCGTGTTTTATAATCGCCCTCCCGATCTTCAACTCCATGCCTCATTGTGGACTTTCATTTATAAATTATCTACCTCTAATAAATCATTTATATCTTGCCAATAGTATAAACAAAGCTATGAAAATTAACAAAACCCCCAAAGCCAAAACTGGATCACCCTGGCCACCCGCCGCCACCGCCGCGCCGACAATTGACAAAACTCCTCCCCAAAAGGCGGCTTCTTTACGCCGCTCAGAGGCCATGTAGGTTAATCCAAAGGCTACTAAAGCCGCGCCTAGGAGGTGGTGGAGTTGGAAAACTACTACCCCCAGCGAAGATGCCACTAGATATGCCCCAACTACTAAAACCACCACTGCAACTGATGTCTCCACCCCCCTCACAGCTTCGCGCCGCAGTTCGCACAAAAGTTTGCACCCGGCGGATTTACAAAACCACACTGTTGACATTTTTTACCTAGCATATATCCACAATTCATACAGAACTTAGCCGTCTGTGGGTTTACATAGCCACACTGTGGACATACAACGCCTGTTTGTTGCGGCTGCTGAGGTTGTGGAGTAGGCTGTGGTGGTTGTTGAGGCCATAGTAGAGGCGGTATAAGCACAATCCCCGCCCCAGCGGCCGCGCCGGGGCTCTTCCCTAACTCAGCCGCCGCCTTCTGTACAGTCTCCATTCTTAAATACTCCGCTGCGTTGACACCTGTGGCTCTTATGAAAAACAGTCTATCTCTCCATATTTGATCTGTCACGTCTAGCCCTTCGAATTTCACATCTATCAACTCTAGCCCCAGCCGCCTGAAGTTGGGGTCTATGGCGTTTTTTACAATAAAGCTAGTCTGTTCTAAATTTCCATAGATTGTAAATATAGACTGGCGGGAGAGCTCGGCCATTAACAACTCGTTGAAATAGCCCCTGAGGAATTTCTGAAGGTCTTCCGTAGTGTATATATTCTGGCCCCCCACTACTTGTGTTACAAACAGAGCCGGGTCTACTACTCTGAACCAAGCAGTGCCGTAGAATTGAATCGGAGCCAGCTCCACAGTCTGCCCCCTCCCCCCGAAGGGGAGTTGGTGTTGTTTAAGCGAGACGTAAATAACAACTGCTGTAAAAGGCGACTTCTCAAACCCAGCTACTCTACTAAGGACTTGTGTCAAGAGGGGGAGGTTTAGAGTAGTTAAGGTGTGTCTCCCCGCTCTTAAGACGTCGTAGACTTTGCCATCTCTCATAAAGACTGCGGCTTGCCACTCCTCTACAATCAACTGAGCCCCCCACTCGATGCGATCTACTGGGTATCTCCACACTACGTCTCCCTCCCGGGGGCTCACCCATTGAATGACTTGAGGCATAGTCTATAATTTATGTGTAAATAAACTCTTCACCTCCTCCCCCACTCAGGCGGCTCTTGTATCCCCTTTAGTATTTTAGTCCTCTCGTCTATCTGTCTATCTAACTCCTCAAGCGCGGCTTTGACGCGATTCAACGCGTCAAACCACTCCGGCGACGTGGCCCTTGCCTTTTTTACATCGTTGACATAGTCAGCAACTCTCCTGGCGTGTTCTACAAGTGCCAAGTCGTGGCTGTATATTCTATCTAACACTTCTTCATTTACTTTCACGATATTAAAAAATCCTGCATAGCCGTGGGGCGCCTTATCTATCTTCTGTATCACCTTGTCAAATATAGCTTTTACATAATCCCAGAGATATCTCGCCTCTGGATTAGCTGCTACAGACCTAGCCTCTGTAGGAGACAACACTAACTGGGCCGCCGCCGTGGATAAAATAGACGAGATGTGTCTTCTCAACAGGGCGTCTGTCTCCCTTCTCACTTCTTTTTCTTTGTAGCCCCCGTAGCCGGGTATATAGGAGGCGATTTTTTCTAATATAGTCTTTTCAAAACTCATATCTAGTTCAAATACTGCACATACACTGGCGGAGGGTACTCCTTCATCAACCACTTTAAAAACTTCTCTATCTCTCTCTCACTTGCGTAGGCCAGTCTAAATTTTCTAGCTAATTCTCTATTGCCTACCACTATTGCAAACTTTCCCTTTATGAATTCGCCTAGGTCTACTACACGAGGCACGCCGGGGCAGTTAGAAAGTGAAACTACCTCAAACCCCCATAGCTTCAACTGTAGATGATGTGGAGGTGGACAGTCCAAATAAATAATCACAGTCATATTTTTCTCGACGTTTTTATTTAAATACTTTTTCAGCAATAGTATTTATCTTAAAGTCATTGCCTCTATATGCTGTGGGTTTTTCTCCTCTTAGCCGCAGCCTCTGTCTTGGGGCTAGACGTCCTGGACTGGAATGGGAGGCCTCTTTCTTTTGGAACAGCTGTGGTTTTCGACAGCGGGGGGAGGATAGCCGCGGCTTCGTACATAGTAGACGGCAAGTTGTTATATAATCTGCCCTGGGGGCCTGGGTACGTGTTGAAAGTGGCGTGGGGGGCCGCCACTGTTAGAGATGTGGCGGCTGGACAAGTCATTTGGATATACGACGGCGCTGTGGAGCGCGATTTGATAGAACTAGGGTCGCCGATAGATAAGGCGATTAGGACATGGGTCTACCCCGTCGCAATTGTGGTCAGAGGAGCCGAGGCGGGGTGTTACGCCAGAGTTGTCGACACACAGAGCGGCGGCAGGTGGGTCTACCTCTTCCAGCCCATATACTCAGACGGGGCGCTGTCGCTAATCCAGACTCCGGCCACAGATCTCCGCGTCGACATATTTTGCGGAGGCTACCTAATGGCAACAGGCCGGTTTTCAATACAGAGAGGGGCCCCCGCCACAGTTTGGAATTTTGAAATGTCGATAGTGGCAATAGAGAATGTAAGAGTATACAACGCGCCTTAGAAGCCCCCTCCCAGCACGCCGGTTTCCCGGGCCCTCGCGGAGCCCAGTACTCCCGCACGCGGCGCCGGCCTTAGCTTCCGGGTTCTGATGAGTCCGGGCGTATCACCGGCGCCTATGGCCGGGTTAGGGGCGTAATGAAGTTTTCATAAGTTTATAAATTTTTCTTCAGTAGGTATAAAAGAGTGTGTATACATAAATCGGGGGGTTGAGAGGCCCGTGGGGCTGCTGTGAGACTCCCACGTAGCCAGTGGCCTCAGAAATTTTTTCGTCTTCACATCTCTGAGCGGCGGCGTAAGGTCATCACTAAGTCTTTAACACTTTCTAATTTTTAACTTGTGGCCAGGCCTGAGGCCGTGTCTGCCGGCTGCGTCTCCCCCCACTACTGCAATTTCTAAATAGCCCTCGCTGTTTATCAACGCCACAGTCTCTCCACTGGACGCCCTTCCATACGTCTCTACAAATTTAATCTTTAACTGGCCGCTTGGCGTTTCTATACACAAGTCCGAGCCTCTCTCGGCTATTTTAAACACCTCTTCTCTTGCAGAGGTGTATACATTTCCAAATCTATCTACATACACAACTTCTGTATACAACACATTATCAGACACCGCGGCTTTTGGGATTTCTATTCTTCTCCAAGTCTCTACACGCCTCCCCAAGGCCTCGGGGGGGACTCCCAGCGAGAGCAACGCCGCTGCTGGGGCGAATACGTCCCGTCCGTGGAATGTGTAGCTCACCTCTGGCAGTCTGTAGGTGATGTAATACGCCTCCTCTACGCCGTCTTCTTCAGCCGCAGGGCTCAAGAGTCCGTTGTCGGGCCCCACGAAGTAGAAATTTTTCGTCTTTAACAACAGCGGCGCCCTCTCTGTCCCCACGCCCGGGTCTACTACTGCTACAAACACCGTCCCAGGTGGGAACCACTTATATACAGCTCTTAAGACAAAGGCGCCGGTGGCTATGTCTTGAGGAGGCACTTCGTGAGTGATGTCTACAACCACGGCCTTTGGGTTTATTTTGTATATAACCCCCTTCATCGCCGCTACGAAGTAGTCTCTCGTGCCGAAGTCTGTCAATAAGGCAATCACGTCATTTTTTTTATACATATTTTTACGTCTTTCTGTGGAGGTTGTAGATAAGAAAAAACTGCCTTATGTATACACAGCAGATGAACTGACGGCTATGTTTTTAGCCGTATACAGCCGCGAGGAGGCGAGGGGGTCTGTTGCGGAGCCAGCCTTTGTGAAACAGAAGAGGCTTGAGATTAAGAAAATTGTGGCCTCTGGCAAATCTCTCTCGTCGACTTTGAGAGAGATGGCTCTCGCCATGCCTTTTCTTGATAAATTACACCCCTTTTACCGAGATTTAATTGACGTCTTATTTGGCGTACAGAATTATAAACACGTCGTGGCTAAAGTAGGCAACGCTTATCTTGCAGTGAGGGCTATTGCAAAAGAGGCCATCACGGCGGCTAGATCGGCCCCGAATAAAAAGGCGCTTCGCGACGTGGGGAAGATGTACCGTGCCAGAGTTATTGACTTAATTGAAGACCTACGGCCAGAGTTAGAGAGGCTGAGAGAAATTGTGACTTGGATGAGGAGACTGCCATCAATAGACCCAGAGTTGTTTACAATTGTTGTAGCCGGCGCGCCTAACGTGGGGAAGAGTAGTTTTGTAAAATGTGTATCCTCCGCCAAGCCTGAAGTGGCGGAGTATCCCTTTACTACAAAACAAATACACCTAGGCCACGTAGACCTCGTGGGGGACAGAGTACAAGTGGTGGACACCCCAGGCCTTCTAGACAGGCCGTTAAGTGAGAGAAACGCCATAGAGAGACAAGCAATATTGGCGCTCCGCCATTTGGCAAACGTCATAGTCTTTATTATCGACCCGACCCCCCACTCGGGATTTGGCAGAGATATACAGATTAAACTCTACGAAGAGATTAAGTCCACCTTCTCCACGCCTGTGGTGTCTATTGTGAATAAGACCGACATAGCCACTGAAGAAGAACTCCAATGGGCAGGCGAGAGGTTCTCACCAGTGGCGTACGTCTCTACTCTAAACTGTAGTGGGACAAAAGAGGCTCTAGACAAAATTTTGAAAGAGTTCTACGTACCTGTGGCTATTGAAAAATTCAGAAGACTTAGGTCCGGCGGCTGAAGCCAACGCCCTCTACTTCAATCACATGCCTACCCCCCACGGTGGACGTCTTGAATTTCACTGGCAGAAATCTCTCCACTATGTAGATATTTGTCTCTAGGTGGGAGGTCCACTCAGAGGTAGAAATGACGCTTCTCCCCCGCGCCAGTGCCATATATAAAACAGCCATGTCCGCGAGGTGGGGGTCAGTAGAGGCGCCCGACTTTAACACTTTTAACAACCTCTCCGCCGCCTCTCTGCCCACTGTCTCCGCCGGCTTCCCCCTCTCCCCAAGCGCGTCTCCGCCCACTGTATGCCCAGCGGTTGACCTAGCCCACAGCACTACGCCGCTGCCCGGCCCCAGTCCGTCGTCTCTAACCTCTATTTCAATCTCCGCGTCGTATCCATAGGCGGCCAGAGTCTCTCTAGCGGCCTTCGCCTGTCTCTCAGCCACGTGGCGTGGGAGATTAACTGCGTGGGAGACTCCTCGTATCTTCTCCAAATGGCCGAACTCCAGCGCCTCCACTGGCCTCAAGACCGCCGCTGGGTTGGCCTCTACAACCACCTGACCCCCTCCACGTGGGTAGTGCCCCCTCCTCAGTAGTTGAATTCTTATAGAGGCGCCTAGTTTCTCGAGAAACGTGGCGAAGATATATCTCATATAGTCAATTGGCGGGGCCCACGCCACGTCTGTGCCGCCGGTTATTATTAGTTTGATATGACAAGGCGCCAACGCCAGTATGGGGCCGAGGGTTTGTATGACTAGAGAGACGCTGCCCGCAGTGCCTATGTCTATGTTCAACACGCCACATCTTACAGATCCAGGCCGATAGATGAGTCTAGTCGAGCCTTTAAACGCGCCCTCCATCTCTGCGTTTGACAACGCCGCAGCCGCCTGAACCCCCGTGAGGTGTTGAGGCTGTAGTCCTGGGTTAGGCCTCTTTGCCCTTATGTTGTATATCTCCACTGGCACTCCCAGTAAGGTAGATAGAGCTATAGATGTCCTTAGTATCTGTCCGCCTCCTTCGCCGTAGGAGCCGTCGACTTTAATCACCTCTTAGACGAGTGCTTTAGTTTTTAAGTTTCAACATTTATAAATCCTAGAGTGGCCTCTTTCTATGTCTGAGGAGTTAGCCATCGGCGCCACTGCAGTGGGGATAAAAGTAAAAGATGGCGTAGTTTTGGCGGCGGAGAAGAGAGTGTCCTACGGCTTCTATACCTTGAGCAAGGGGGGGAAGAAAGTCTTTGTAGTAGACGATAGATTAGCCATAGCCTCGGCCGGCATTATCGCCGACATGCAGACGCTGGCGAAAATAGTGAAAATAAACGCAAAGGCATACGAACTCGATATTAAAAAGAAGCCTACGGTGAGGTCAATGGCTAAACTACTCTCAGTGGTTATGTTCAGCCGGCGCTTCATGCCGTTTTTTGCAGAAGTCCTAGTGGGGGGCTACGACGAAGAGGGGCCTCAACTAATTGTCATGGACCCCCTGGGCAGTTTAATTGAGGACAACTACGCCGCGTTGGGCACAGGTGCCAAATTAGCTGTGGCGCTTCTAGACTCTGAGTATAGGCCAGATATGTCTATACAAGAGGCGAAGAGACTAGCCCTTAGGTCAATAAAAGCAGCGATTGAGAGAGATCCCGTGTCAGGCGGGGGGATAGATTTAGTAGTAGTGGAGGCAAGCGGCGCGAGAGAAGAAGAGGTAAAAATCCAAACAGTTATTTAAGTCTTTTTATCAATGCCGGGACTATTTTATATAAGTCCTCCACTACGCCGTAGTCGCAGTTTTGGAATATTGGAGCAGAGAGGTCGTTGTTTATTGCAGCGATTATTCTACTCTCTAAAATGCCGGCTAGGTGTTGAGGCTGTCCAGATATTCCTATGGCTAAATACAACTTCGGCCTCACTTTCTTCCCAGAGAGGCCGACCCACCTACTCTCCTCAAGCCATTTAAGGTCAGCCGCGATGGGGCGGGAACAGCCAACTTGGCCTTTTAACAAAGCCGCGAGTTCAAAAGCTAATTGTAAATCCTCTTTTTTCTTAAACCCTCTGCCCACTGAAACAATGACCTCGGCCTCTTCTATCTTCACAGCCCCTCTCGGCTTCTCTTCCACCGACAGTTTTTTAACACGGGCGGCGCCAACCTCTACCCTCTCTATTTTAGACTCCACTTGGGGGGGCTCGCCTTGGAACCGACCGGAGGCGATAGTCAAAACAGCGGGTAGTTGAGTCTCTATCTGCGCCACCGCCTTATTGCCAAAGACATATCTCTCGGCTTTTAAAACTCTCCCACTTATTGAAAACGCCAAGACGTCGGTTAAAAACTCTACGCCTATGCGTTGAGCCACGGCTCCCCCCACGGTTTTTGCATTTTTCGTCGAGGGTAGTATCACTACGTCGTGGCCAGAGGCCATGCGGTAAACAACCTCTGTCACAGCGTCAAGATAAGGCTCGCCATGTAGTTGTACAACTTTATGTGCTCTACCCACGGCGGTTTCTAACTCCTCTTGTGAGACGGCGAGGGCTGTGACCTCTCCGCCGAGTGTAGAGGCGGCGTATAGTACTTCTCTATTGGGGAAAACTACCAGTGTTTTCATATCACTCCCTCTTGACGTAGAAATTGTAGTAGTTTCTCAGCCTTCTCCTCCGGAGTCCCGTCTTTAATAATTATTTTCTTCCTCTGTACTGCAAGAGGTCTATACGCCACAGAGATTTGTGGCGACACTTCTACGCCTAGGTCAGCCAGAGTAAGTCGATGAATTGGCTTCTTCATAGCCGCTCTGATGGCTAAGAGCGTCGGGATACGCGGTTGGTTTAGCTCCCTTGTGACAGACACAACCGCGGGTAATGGAGCCTCTACCACTTCTATATAATCTTCTAGATCTCTCTTGGCTACTAATTTGCCTTGCTCTATCTTCAACTCTCTCACGTATGTGACCACAGGCCATCCTAACTCCGCCGCCACTCTAGCTGGGATCTGGCTAGAAAAATTATCCACTGTGGCCTCCCCCGCCAAGACTAAATCGGCACCGACTCTTTTTACCACTGCCGCTATGGCCTTGGCCGTAGCTAAGTGGCTTGCGTTAATTAACTTTTCGTCAGCTACTAAATACGCCTCGTCTAGACCCATGGCCAAGACTTCTCTCAAGACGTTTTCAGCCTCTTGCACCCTCCTCTGGAGGGGGCCCCATTTCAACACAGTCACGGCGTAGGCCTGTCCCTTTAGTTTCACCGCCTCCTCCACAGCGTTGCGGTCTATGTCACTAATTTTTAGAGGAGTCTCTTCCACCAAAACGCCGTCTCTTATTCTCAACTGAGCTGTATCTAGAGAGGTCTTTACTAAAACAGCCACTTTCATAAAGTGACTAAATTATATATTTTAAAATATAGATTTCGACTTTTGTCTAAGTTCTATTCTCTAGAGGAATGTACCTTAGCCCCGCCGGCCCTATATATCTCTCAGTTGGCCGTATTAGTCTATTTGAATATCTGTACTCAACTACATGTGCAATCCAGCCCGCCGCTCTTGCGATAGCAAACGTGGGTAGATTTATGTCGATGGGGAGCTCTAGATATTTAAAAATCACCGCTGCGTATAGATCTGTATTGGGGTAGATACCCTTTTGAGAGAGCTTAGTCCCCACGTACTCCTCTAGTCTCTCCGCTATTTCTAACCATTTAAAATCGCCATAGTATGAGGCAAGTCTCTTTGCTAAATTTTTCAACACTCTCAGCCTGGGATCGGGACCTTTTTTATACAGCCTATGGCCGAAGCCAGGTATTCTTCTACCGGCTGCCAGCTGGCTATCTACCCACTTCTCTACGTTTTTCACCTCGCCGATCTCTACCAACATCTTAGCTGCGTCTACGTTAGCCCCGCCGTGTAGAGAGCCTTTTAGACTGGCAATTGCCGCAGTGACAGCGGCGTACATATCTGCAAGTGTAGACGCCACTGTGACGGCTGTAAATGAACTATTGTTCATGCCGTGCTCGGCGTATATTATAAACATAACGTCCATCGCTCTGATTTCCTCTTCGCTAGGCCTCTCACCGCGGAGAGACCATAGGTAGAACTCGGCGTGGGACTTCGCCTCTGTGGCTATATACGGCGAGAGCCCTCTTCGAACTCTATCAAATATTGCCACAGCCGTGGGCATCATCCCCAATATTCTAACCCCCCTGGCTAGTTCAGACTGGGGGGACCTATCCCCCAGCTCCTCTCCAAGAGCCATGGCGGATACGGCAGTTCTCAACACGTCTATAGGCTCCGCCGACTTTGGAGAGGCCTCTATCACGTCGACTACATAATTCGGCAATAGACGCGACGTCGAGAGGCGTGTGTAGAAGTCCTCAAGCTCTTTCCTATTGGGCAACTTCCCGTAGAGTAGGAGATAGGCCACTTCTTCAAAAGTTGAATACTGAGCCAACTCCTCTAAGTCGTAGCCTCTGTAGTATATTTTTGAGTTGTCAACGTCGATAAAACATATCTGTGTTTCTTTCACCACAACTCCCTCTAGCCCAGGTGAGTACATTTTAAGGCGTGGGGGCTATACCTGGGACTTTGGGGTAGGGCCTCGCCTCCCAGACCGCCCGGAGCCCACAGAGGAATCTAGTAAGGCGCTCTATTCCAATTCCAAACCCCGCAGTCTTTAGTGGATAGAGTTCTCTTAACATTTCTAAAAACCACTCATACTTCGACGGGTCTTCGCCACTTTCAATAATCCTAGCCTTTACTTTTTCAGGCTCGTATTCCCTCTCCGCGCCGCTGATAGCTTCGCCAAAGCCCTCTGGGTACAACATGTCGAAGTCTCTTAAAATTCCAGGCCTCTCAGGATCCTCTCTGTCGTAGAACCCCCTCGACCCCCTCGGATAGTCGTAGATAAACACAGGCTGTTTATGCAGTCCCGAGAAGAGTTTTTCACACTCCCACGTCAATTCAGAACGTTCGTCGTTGCGGCAGCCGTAGGAATTTACAATTTTTACAACTTCTTTATGTGTATACTTCTTAAACGGGGGGGAGAAGTCAGGTAGTGTTCTGTCGAATACCTCCTCTATTTTTTTGCCATACACATCTTTTACATACCTCACGGCGTGTGTAACTAACCCCTCTGCTATTTTCATAGCCTCGTGGTAATCCGCGCCGTAGATCTCTACATCTAGTTGTACAAACTCAGCCAAGTGTCTACCGCTGTATAGCGACTCCCTCGGCTCAATTCTGACGTTGGGGCTTATGATGTATATCTTCCCCAGGGAGTGGGCTATGTATTGTTTATACAAAATAGCGGAGGACATAACTCTGTACTCAACGCCGTAGTAGTCCACAACGGCTTGCCTCGCTCCTCTTATACCGGGGTCGCTCACAGGCCCAATGATAGGCGGCAACACTTCTACAAAGCCAAGCCCGTCTAAATACTCCCGCATTGCCTTCAAAGCCGCGGCTTGGATTTTAAAGACTAGTCTATACCTCTCCGCCGAGGCCCACCGCCAAGAGTACCTCAGCCATTCCCTCAGTGTTTTTTCATATCGTTCTCTATCTGCTACAAGTTTTTCAAACTCTAACACCGATTTGTGAAAACGGGGCTCTGTGTAGTCCACAAATCTTGGCGTACATAGTATAAATTACTATTTATTGTAAAAATAACAACAAACACGTCGTGTGTATTAACTCTGTGTCTATTTAATCTCTGTATTTCATATATTGCATATACATAACCCCTTCATGTCTTTGTATAATGTACCGTGGGCTATATCCTTTGCATATATCTAAACACATCGATGTGATGAACTGCCACCATTACACCAAGCCTCTTTGCCTCTTCTTCAAGTTCTTTTCTCAACTTCTCTATGTCGACGTCGCTCTTTGAGATGTCTACTATCATCACCATTGAGAATATGTCCCGCACAACTGTCTGAGAGATGTCAACAATATTAACATTGTGTCTAGCTAACACTCCAGTGATGCCGGCCACAATACCAACTCTATCGGCTCCGAGGACTGACACCACTGCCAACTCCACGGCTTTATAAACTATATTTTTTAAAAAAGTTATGAAATTTGACCCAAGAGAAATCGGCGAGGTTTTAGAAATGGTGTTATTTAGAGAGCTTGACATCAGAGCAGTTACACTCAGTGTCAATACACTACCGGCAGCGAGGCCAGACGTAACGGGAGTCTTAGAGGCGTTGGAAAGGTTACTAGAGCCATATCTCAAAAGGCTAAGGCCAGCCGTTGAGAAAGTGGCGGCGAGACTAGGAGTTAGGATCGTCACTATAAGATTGGCGGTGTCCCCAGTCTCCATTCTACTAGAGCCACTTGGAAAGGCTAGAGACGCAGTAGAAATAGCAGTTTTTTTAGACAAACTTGCGGAGAAATACGGCGTCGACATGGTGGGAGGCTTTTCCGCATTTGTACACGCAGGTTTTTCAATAGGCGACAGAGCGTTGATAGAGGCCCTGCCAGAGGCTTTAAACCAGACTAAAAGACTGGCGGGCTTCGTCAACGCGGCCTCGACTCTGACAGGAGTAAATCTAGACGCTGTTAGAGAGGCGGCGGGAGTAGTTTTAAAAATGGAGCCCCACGCCGCGGCTCGCTTTGCTGTAACTGCCAACTTGCCAGAAGACGTCCCATTCATGCCAGGCGCTTACCACGGCCTAGGGCTGCCAGACGCCGTCGTCAATATCGCTGTCAGCGGCCCAGGCGTAATTGAAAACGTAGTGAGGAGCTTGCCAGACGCCGACCTCCGGACTCTACACGACGCAATAAAACGCGCCGCTTTTAAAATAACTAGACTGGGCGAGTTAGTAGGGCGAGAAGTGGCTAGAGAATTGGGAGTCCACTTCGGCGCTGTGGACTTAAGCGTTGCCCCTTCGCCAAAGGTGGGAGACTCAGTCGCCTCTATACTAGAAGCAATTGGCCTACCTCGCGTAGGCGCGCCAGGCTCGATATTCGCCCTCGCCTTATTTACAGACGCTGTGAAGAAGGGAGGAGCCATGGCCGCCTCCACAATAGGCGGACTAAGCGGCGCGTTTATACCAGTAAGTGAAGACGTTGAGATGGCTAAAGCCGCGGCCGAAGGCGTCGTCACTCTCGACGTCCTTAAAGCTATGGTGGCTGTCTCAAACACAGGCATAGACATGGTGGGGATACCGGGCGACGCCTCTCTTGACGTAGTGGCGGCTTTAATCGCAGATGTCATGGCTCTAGCAGTACACTTAGACAAACCCCTCGGCGTCAGACTAGTGCCAGTGCCCGGAGGGAGGCCAGGCGAGGTTGTAGACCTAGGAGGCCTCTACGGGAAAGTGACAGTCATGGACCTCGCACAGTATAAAAAGATCCCGTTGGTGTCTAGAAAAGGCACGGCGCCGCCAGGGGTAGAACGTCTAAAAAAAGGATAGGCGAAGAGATTTCCACCTAGAAACGTTTTTAAATATATCTTAAGACATCTCTATGAAATGGGCTCTGGCATTGTTATTAGTAGTCTTTATCCAAGCCCAAGCTGTGGGCGGCTTCTCCCCCGCCGTAGATTACATATGGCTCGGGGCCAGGTGGGTTCAGCTTCCTAAATTCCCCGGCGACGTGGGGGTGGTCTCAGTCTCGTTCTACTTTTCTCAACAACAAATCGACGTCGCTATTGCACTCACCTCTACATGTGTCTACATAACTCCCCTTGAGTCTGTCCAGCTCCCCTCTGCAGGGCCCGGCGTCGTGACGGTGAGTATAAAAGTGGCGGTTAGAGAATTAGATAGAGTGTGTCCAATGACTGTAGTTTTTAAATCTCGACACCAGGTGTCGGGGGCATCTCTATCTACTGGTCTTGAGAAAGTGGAGTATGTAGAATTGTATATCCCCCCCTACCCCACAGCGGAGGTTAAGACCGTGGGGACTGTCTATTTAAACACACCGTCAACTATTGAGTTAATTATATCTTCCCCCCACCGTCTCGTCGGCATTGCCACAATTCAGGGAATTGGCGCTAGAGTATTAGAGCCGGCAGGCTACGTGGTGGTAAACAATACTTTGTCGACAATTAGAGTAGTAGTAGTGGCAGACAGCCCAAACGCAGCGTTGAGAGTTGACATACAGACTAGAGACTGGCTAGGCACCCCCGTGGTTTTGACATATACTGTGCCGATGTCAGTGACCCCCCCGCCGACCTCTCTGGTAGAGATTACCCCAACGGTGTTGTATAGCAATAGGTACAACGAGGTTAATATCACTGTTCTACTCCCCTTTGAAGTTGACGGCAATGCAGTGGTGACGATATCCGGCGGTGCCGCCCCGCTGTCCAGTTTCACAATTCCAATATCTAAAGGCCGTGGGTCTAGTATTATAAATGTCTACCCCATCGCAACTGCTGTGACGTTTACAACACAGATAAATTATCTCATCGGCGGCGTGTCTAAAACAGAGGTCGTCACAGCCACAGCGGCGGTGCAGCCTGCAGTGGGCGGCGTCGCTAGAGTTGAGGTAAAGCCCACTAGACTTCTAGCAGGTTTGGCAAACAATATGTCTATTGTGGTGAAGGCCCTCGGCTATTTCAACGTCTCACTCACTGTGACCAACGCAGCTGTGGATAAGGCAATGCCTTTTTACTTCGGAGGGTCTGGCGAAGCCGCCGCCAATTTAGTAGTGACGCCGTTGTCTACTCTACCCGTCTCTATAAATGTCAACGTCTACACTGCCCACGGCGTGGAGCAATACTCCATGCAGATCCCAGTGGTGTCTTCAAGTATTTTTACAGTAGTGCCAAGGCCTTCTTTAGTCAAGTCAGGCGGCAATAGGTCTATAGTATTGAATATAGTAAATAGCGGCGACATAGCTGTGGAGAGAGCCGTCGTGACTATTTCCCCAGGTACATCGGCCATAATTGCGTCTACATATACATACCAAGTAGGCTCGCTACGGCCTCTAGACAGTGTAGAACTCCCCATTTCTTTTATCGCGCCGGTGACGCTCAGCGGAGCTGTGCCTTTTGTATATACTATAGTCTACACAACAGAGTTAGGGACTGTGGGGTCTGTACAAGGGACGTTTTACATACAAGCTGTGCAAGTCCCCATGGTGAATATCACAAGCGCCGTGGTTGTCCCCGCCACGCCGGAGCCCAAGAGGACGTTCTATATCTCTCTTTCAGTTGTAAATAGAGGCTTTTCACAAATTTCAAATCTCCAAGTAGAGGCCGCCGTTCCGAGAGGAGTGGCTCCAGTCACATCGCCTATATACTTCGCAGGTGCGCTAGATCCACAACAGACTGCGTCTATACCTATGAGTTTCAACGCCTCAAGCCCCGGCATCTATGAGATTAAATTTACACTCTCTTATACAGACGTCTATGGGAATATCTACACAATTCCATATACAGTAACTGTGACAGTTGTCAACTCTACACCGCCTGCGCCGACGCCAACTGCGTCTCCGACTGGTGGAGGACACGGCGTAGTTTTAGCAATTGTGGCTGCGGCGGTTGTAGTCGCCGTGGCTTTGTCTATATTTAGAAAACAGATGAAGAGGCCCACCTCTACGGAGACACGTTAGCTATAAAGAAAGCCTCTCCTCTGTGGAGGTGGGGGAAGGTCCTACCGCCGAGGCCTCCCCAATACGCAGGCGATAGCTGTGGCAGCGGCTTTGTAACGAAGCCGCCAGATTTAGCCACAACTTCTTCGCCTTCTTGTGGGAGTATACTACACACCGCATAGGTTACGGCGTCTGAAATAGCTAGGGCGTTTTTTAACATTGCAGCTTGAATTTCTGAATATTTATACGCCTCCTCTACCCTGGGGTAGATCTTGGCGGCGGGCTCTTTTGTAAACGCTCCGCTTGACGTACAAGGCGCGTCTAATAGAGCTTTGTCAAAACGACGGGTTTTTAACCTACGGGAGTCCGATCTCACCACCTCTACGTAGTTATACATACCTAGTTTTTTAAGTAGCCACTTCATCCTCGCCACTCTCTTGGCTGAGAGGTCTACGGCCACTATTTTTACACGCCCCTCTGTGAGTTGTATAATTAACGAAGTCTTCATGCCCGGCGCCGCCGCTAGGTCTATTATTGATTCGCCAGGCTGTGGATTCAACGCTAAGACTACGTAGACTGAGGAAATGTCTTGTGGAATAGCCCAGAAGTTTTTAACAGCGGTGAGGTATTGTATCGGCCTCGACGTCTTCTTTACTAAGTACATAAACGGAATCTCTGGGTGGGGCTCTACCTCCGCCTCTTTTTCTAAAACCTTCACGACTTTATCCACGTCCTTGACAACCCTGAGCCAAATCCAGTTAGAGTTGCCGGCATTGAGAACTCTCTCCACCTCCTCTCTAGACATGTATCTAAGTAAATTTCTAACTATATCTATGTGATAACTATATTTTATAGAGAGGTACTGATCCACCTCTTTCTCCTCTAATGCCTTATACACGTCGCTTGGGTCTCCCACAGCCCTCTTCAACAATTTTTTCCTAAACCTATCCACCATCTCTCTGTTATAGAGCACTTTATCCGCCCGCATGACAAACCAAGCCTTTGCCACTGCCTTGTGACTCTCCGACGAGAATAGTATAGACGCTGCGAATTTTAAAAAGTAGTAATTTCTCACTACGTCTTCCGACACGTCGTAAAACACTTTGAAGCTGTCTAGACGGCGCCACCTCTTCTTCACCTTTTGAAAAGAGTAGTCGAGAGTTAGGCCTTTAGAAACTTCGTAGAGGACTTTTGAGACAAAGTCTATTAACTCCCCAGGGCTCCACTTCACAGAAGTACCAACTCCGCCTCTAGAGATTCTAAGTTCAACACGGCGTAGGTAGATCTATTTGTCAAACAGCCACAGAGTTCGCCTGGGTTAACTACAAGCGTCTTGCCCACGCGTTCAATCACAGCCTTATGTGTATGGCCGTATATCACAACGTCGTAGAGGCCCGACTTCACCAAGGCGTTTAATAAAATAGGAGATGTGCCGTGGTAGACCGCCACCTTTCTCCCCGCGGCCTCTAACTCGCCAGCCTCCCCCAAAATCTCTACGCCGAATCTCTTCGCATTTTCGAGAAAATAAGGCCTCTCCCCTTCGTTGTTGCCCCATACCCCAACCACTCGAACTCCCTCCCCAAGTGCCTCTCTTAAAAACCTCGCCGTGAAGGGAGACACCCAATCGCCCGCGTGTATTACTAACGATACGCCACGTCTCTTCAAAGCCTCGCCGGCCTTTTTAATAGAATCTACGTCGTCGTGGCTGTCTGAGACTACCCCCACTAACATCAGTCGACTTGTACGCCCAGGACCTTTTGGAAAAACTCAATAGCCTCCTCTCTTGTGACTAACTGACCTTTGCCCACCTTTCCCCTCCTCCTCCTTCTGAGCTGGACGCGGAGCCCCGGCTTCGCCAGTCTAATACACACGTCCATCCCCCATATCCCCACCGCCGGGTCGTATTTCACCCCCGGCAGCAGTATATGTTCTTTAATGCCGAAACAAACATTGCCCCGCTCGTCGAAGCTACTTTTCTTAATTCTATTATTCACAGCTTGTAGTGCCTTAGTTAAAAAACTCACCGCTTGGTCTCTCCTTAACGTCACAGAGACGCCGATTGGCTCCCCCTTCCTAATGCCGAAGTCTTTTATAGTCCTCTTCGCCCGCCTTTTCGACGGCTCTGCACCAGTCAACTCTTTTAAAAGCTCCGCCGCCTTCTCTAACCTCTCCCCGCTCGCCCCCACGCCTATGTTAACCACTACCTTCTCTATATATATTCTCTTCATGGGGTGGTCTTTTATTAATACTAACTCTTTCCAAGTCGGCATCTAGACCCATGAAGCTTAGTTTAATAAATTTTTCTAAAACACTAGAGGCACTTCTCTCCTCAACTGAGGCGTAGTCTCCACAGGTTTAAATAAAGCCTCAATGTTCTTCTCTACTAAAAATGAGTACTTTTCTGCGTGTTCTTGCAACTTCGCCGTGTCTATCTCTACCTCTGCCAACTTCGCCACGGCGTTTACTAACCTCAAAGCGGCGCTTACATCGGGGCCCACTCTGCCCACTAAGTCGTTTAGTATCAACACAACGTCTCTATGAGTGGCCACTTTCCCACTGTCAATAAGACGCTTTATGGCGCTCAACAATTTAGACTCTGCGATTAACAAAGCCCCGTCGATACTCCTCCCTAAGACGGCGTCTAGATAAGCCCCCTCTAGCCCCGCCACGGTGGCCTCTTTAATAGGCTCAAACCCATATTGTTTAAACTTCTCTACGACGCTCTCCTCAGTTATGAAATAGACTTTGTCGCCCTCCCCCGCCGCCGGCATGGCGGAGAGACCCACTACTAGTTTGACCTTATTCTCCTCAGCCCAGTCTAACACTTTTTTAATAAACTCTACATATATATGGGGAGGGATGGGGACGTGTTGTCTAATAGCCACTATGCCCGCCTGGCGGCTGTAGAATATACGATGTGGCAACTTCGCGACGCCATTTACTACAGCTATCACAGGCGGCATCTCTGTAATCCTAATGGCGCCGATTTCCTCCATCTTCAACGCCTCTATCAAATACTCCACTGCCACAACCCCCGCAAGAGAAGGCTCTGGACAGGCCATCACTAGGATATTTTTCTTGTCTCTAGGCAGCCCGCTTATCTTAACCTCCAGACGCATATATTACCCCATAGTTCAGTATATATATATTCCCGCCAAAGACCTCAACGCCTTGAGTTTCCAAAGCCGCGACACATACTCCACAGCGGCTTGCCTCACCTCACCAACCCCCGCCGGTCTGGACTTTAGAGACCTATCTAAAACTACCCACGGCACGAACACCACGCCGTCTCCAGGGACGAAGTACACATCTATTTCGTCGCAGCCGCCGCATTTTTTTAAAAAATAAACCGCCGCTATATGTAAGGCGCTGTGCTTTTTAATTTCCCTAAGTCTACTCCTCTCCACCGCCTTGTGTATAAATAATTGGCTAGGGGGCGCCTGTTTTAAAATCTCCACCGCCGCCCCCAGGGGATCTCTCCTCTGTATAATTTCAACGTATCTAAGCCTAACTGCAAGAGGTAGGTCGTGCGGCTTTAACAAACCCCCCTTTACTTCAACTCTCTCTCTAGATATTTTAATATAGTTTTTCTCAGCCACTCCGCCAGACTTAGCCGGCGCTAAGACAAAGACATCCCATATATTTCTCAACTCTAAGACAAAGCCCTCGAGGCCCTCTGCCCAAGAGGCCACCTCTGGAGTCTTCCTAGCCTCTAGATAGAAAGAGTCTGTGTCTCCGTATATAGGCCGTAACGTACGCCAAGCCTCGTGGAAAATCTCCGCAGCTCTACTCCTAACCGCCAGTAGACAAGGCTCGCAGACAATGCCCCATCCGGCCTTACCCCAAGCCCCCACCGCCGCGTTCATTAATAACTTCAAGACGTCTGACATAGGCTTTTTGTTTATAGACAGCCTAGCCTCGAGCCATTTTTTAATCACGTCGGCAACCGGTCCGCCCTCAAAACAAAACTCGCCGAGAGGCCTCGCCTCTAGGCCTCCTCTACAAGGCCTGGCGGTGGTGGGGTCTATCTCGTACTTAACGACTATAGTTGGGAATAGAGACTTGAAGTCGAACTCAGCCACGTCTCTATAGACCCCCGGGGCCCTTCCCCTCGCCATGTCTATATACGGCATGTTGAAAATACGTCTAGAGTCCTCTAAGACGTACCCTCGTCTCTCCGCCTCCCAGTGGAAGACAGCCTCAGCCACGGCGGCTAGAGAGTTACGTTTTAAAATTTCGACTAATGCATCTACCCCAATCTTAGTAACAGAGGCGAGGGCTTTGAGAAAGTCTAAAGCCTCTCTAGCCAATGTATATATAACTTTGACAATCTCCACAGGCGACCTAGGCCTCAACAACACGCCGTCTCCCAACCTCTCAGCCGCCTCTACCCAGAGAGGTCTTCTATAGAAAAACGTCAAGTCTATATGGAGGCCTCTACACGGCGTCTTTTGGCGCCAAGTAGCTACGTAATCCACGTCGGGGCACCCCCTCCCCACTTCGTCTTCTAACGCCCAGTAGACTACTCTCTTCTCTATATACACCGCCGCCATTACTCCATCGACTTTGGCCGCCTCTACCCCCTCTAGATATCTCCTCACGGCTGGGGGGACGAAAGACTGCGACACTCTATAGCCTCTGGCTATCAACTTCGCCCTTAAAACGTCAGGGGGCCAGGGAGTTTCGACTCTCCACACGGAGGCGTTGCTCTCTTTATAATAGTAGGAGGCTTTAACTAAAGGGATTAAGTCAACTCTTTCCGATGGGAGTGGGGGCTTAGAGCCGATTATATACATATTAAAAGAGTTTTCTAAAAATATATATATTGAGAATAGATATGTATACAGGGAGAGAGTTAACTAAAACTACCCACGCCGCAGATTTAATTTTTTATAACCATATACCTTCTGTAGTTATGAAAAAGGCTGTGGTGTTCCACGGGCGGGGGAGCTCCCCGGCTAATATACACTGGCTCATAGACCCCCTGGGAGAGAAGTTCCAAGTCTCAGCCCCCAGTATTAGAGACGTCGAAGACGGCTACGACGCTGGGCTTAGAGAACTCCCAGTGGCCGTGGCGGCGGGGCACAGCATGGGGGGGACTGTCGCCCTCCTCTTAGCTGCAAAAAACCCAGGCGCGGTGGGGGCCGTGGTGGCTGTGGCGGCGCCTGTAGATAGACTACTACAACTACAGTATATGCAACAGTCCAGCGACCCACACCTCCGTAAATTAGCCAGCGAATTGGCGGCTTTGGGGAATACAAAACTCGAACAGACCTCTCCCTCTCGCTATATCGGCAGCAACATGCCGCCGGTGTTGTACATAAGGGGGTCTAGAGACTACGTAGTTCCCAGAGTGCATGTGGACATATTAGCTGGGCTCTCTGACAAATTTAATTTCCCCCTGGAGGTTGTAGAGATCGAGGGGATGGGCCACAGCCCCTCGGCGGAGGAACACCGCCTAGCTATCCGCCAGGCGGTGACGCGTTTTGTTTTAAAAACCCTAACCTAGTTTTGGGAGGACCCCCTTGGCGGTTAGTCTCACTAACGTAGATTTATTCACTTTGTATATATACACAGCCACCTCTGCTATCAATCTGTCCGAGGGCTTACACTTTTGAAAACCCATTTTGAGGCAGTAGGTGTATTTCTGAATTTTTAACTCGTCTGGGGTTTTAATCCTGCCCAGGGCTATGTCTTCTGCTATTTTATAAGCGCTGTAGAAAGCCGCGTAGTTTATCAACCTCTCGGAGAGACTGGGGTACGCCATTTCGAAAGTCTTAATTGCTTTAATTAACAACATCTCTGGATAGTACCCCAATATCGCGCCTGTGAAGACGAGCCTCAATACTCGAAAGACTTTCTCCTCTATAGACCTCCCCTTTATCTCTAACACTCTCTTTTCTAACTCTGTCTTCAAGTCAGGTGTCAAGACCTCTGTGACTGACGTAATTACTTCTAGAGCCTCGACCGCTTTATTTTCTATATAGAAAATGTCGTCGTAGTCGCCTGGGGCAATTACACCAGTGCCGTAGACGCCCACTAAATATACAGTGGCTATCTCTTTGTCGTATATACCCTCTTTAGAGACCCCGCGGAAGGGCTCCAGCCCCTTTTTTTTATACAATTGTTGTAGCTCAGCCACTAGAGACGAGCGGGACGTGACGGCGCCGGAGAGAACCCGCTCGAGGAGAAATAACGACGCCTCTATCCTATCTCTGTGTAGATACTTGGCCGCCTCCATCGCTCTTAGGCTCTATAATAGTTCTAGTTGGCAGTGGGAGTTTAGAAGCTGCGCGTCTAAAAGCCTCTTTTACATGTGGTAAATACTCAGGCTTAGTCTCTAAGTAAAACAACACTTGTCCAGCCTCTACCCGCGCCGCCCTCCCAGCAGGCGAGCCGAAGGCCAACCTCATACCCTCTTGTAGACGGTCTGCGCCAGCCATAGCCAACATTCTATTCTCCCTCAAGACGTGATGAGGCACTACATTAAGTCTAAGATAGTAGTTGGCGTCTCCTACATACTTTGCTAAGTATTTATACGCCATCTGGCGCGCCGCCTCTAGAGCTTGCATTCTAATCTGGCCCCTCTCTTCAGCCACTAATTTAGCCACAAGTCTAAAACTAGTCCTGGCCGCACCGCTCGTCGTACCCATGTCGAACTTAGGTATTTGTATCATAGGCGCGCCGTGGATATATTCCTCTCTCGTATACGGAGGCCCCTTAATCCTCTTATAGCATCTAGCAGGCCTAACTGGCATAAGAGAAGAAATCTACCTTAAATATAAACCTTATCTCCCCGCCCCCAGGCCGGCTAATCTAAAGCCGGCCTTATGTAGTGGCCCACGTGTCTACGTATTACAGTAGCCGACATGGCTGAGAACAAGCTGGGGGCTTCCTCTCAACTCTCTTGGAGACATATGCAGTCTAGTCAAAACCCGCGGCGAATTAATATATTGGAAACTTTTGTCCCGTCTATATGTGACTACTCTACGGCCACTTGGTACACGACGCCTAAACAACGGAAATAGCCCCCGTAGATTTGTTTCGCTCTATTTCTCTTTTTTCATTAACTTCAACGCCGCCTGTACTAAATCTCCCTTTGTCTCTATCAACGCCGCCACTGCCTCTTCTCTAGTGGCTCCCGTCTGTTCTATTAAAATCGCTATGTCTTCTTCACTTGGCTGGTAGCTTGTGGGCTGAGCGGGGGCGATTTTCTGCACCGCGGCTTCAGAAGTCTGTATTTGATATAGCAACGTCTTATTCGGCATTTTCATCAACGCCACTGTGGGGTTGTTTATTCTCAACACATCCCCGTTTTTAAGCCGCATTTCTACATACGCCACGTCTATCTCCTCGACTTTTATACCCATTCTCTTGAGGATTTTCTCAAGGTCTCTGGGGTTTGTGGGGATCATACCAACGCCCTCTTTACAACTTGTTTTAAAGTCTCTACGTCGCCGTGGTACTGGCCCTGGGCGAAAGTCTTAGAGCCTCCACCCTTGAAGCCTATTTCTCTCAAAGTCTTTACAATCGGCGCCACGTCCACTCCGCCGGTGTATATAGACACTCTGCCGCCGCCCACTATTATCAACACCGCCTCTCTATCTCTACTTGTGACAATCTGCGCCAGTCTCTTCGCTAACTCCTCGTCGTCTAGCTCCACTACTGTTAGTCTATACGCCCCCACTTGTTCAAACTGTAGACTCTCCGCCAGTAGCTTTATGTAGAGCTCTGCGTAGCGTCTTGCCTTCTTCTCCACGGCTTCTATTTTCTCTAAAGCCCTCTTGGCGGCGTCTGCCAAAAATTCTTTCGCCCCTCCCAAAGCCGCGGCGGCTTCTGCGGCCTGCCGTTCAAGTTCTTGGACGTAGTCAAGGGCGTGGGGGCCTGTGGTGAATATAAACCTCACCACTCCGTCGGCGATGCGTTCAACTTTTTGAATTTTTATCAAGCCGATCTCCCCAGTCTGTTTTAAATGCGTCCCGCCGCATGCTTGTACGTCGAAAGGCGCGTCGTCGGGGCCTATCTGCACTACTCTAATCTCTCTAGCCGGCACCACTCCGCCTTGGTATAGCACAAATCCGTACCTAGCCTCCGCCTCGTTTCTAGGCAACGTCTTGACGTACACCGGCAGATTGGCCTGTACTATCTCATTGGCCAGTTTCTCTATCTTAGCCACCTCTTCAGCTGTAGGCGTTTTAAAATGCGTCACGTCTATACGGCTGGAGGGTAGGTCTTTCTGCGCGCCTGCCTGCCATATATGGCTCCCCAAGACTCTCCTAACGCTTTGAATCAAGACGTGAGTGCCTGTGTGCATCTTCATTAAACCGTACCTCCTCTCCCAGTCGATCTCCCCCACTACCTCCGCCCCCTCTGGAGGGACTGCGCCTTCTACTACGTGGACTATTACATGCCCCACTCTCTTGACGTCTACCACTTTACCAACTCCACTGTGGAATTTTATAACTCCGACGTCGGCCGGCTGCCCGCCCCCCTCTGCGTAGAAGGCCGTCTGGTCGAGCACTACGTATCTGCCGTCGATTACTCTCAATACTTTTGCCTTGAAGGTCTTTAAATAGGGGTCTTCATAAAACAGCTCTCTTGTCCTCGGCAGATCTATTACTTTCTGCGTCTCCACAATAGCCGTCTCTGGCTGCGTCTCTTTTTTTACATGTCTAGCGGCTAGACGTGAGTAAAAGTCATCTGGTATCTTCACCTCGACCCCCAGCTGTCTCGCAGTCTCTGCAGCTATCTCAGGCGGCACTCCATAGCTGTCGTATAGAGTCACTAAGTCTTGAGGCTCTAAAGTAGCGGAGCCCCGACGCCTGGCTTCTTCCAACGTCTTCTTCACTACGGCAGGCGCCGACTTCAAAACCTCTCTGTATTTCTTCTCCTCTAGCTCTACAAGTTCTAGAATTAAGTCTCTAGACTCCCATAGGTTTGGATAGTCTCGCCTCAGCTCCACAAGGTGGAGGTGGAACAACTCGGCGAGTGGCGTCTCAATTCCCACTAGCCTTAGATTTTTTAAAATCCTCCTGATTAAAAGTCTAGCTAAGTACCCAGCTCCGCTGTTAGACGGTATCACTCCATCGGCGATCATCCAAGCCACTGTCCTACTGTGGTCGGCCAACACGTAGAGAGCCTCTTGTGGCTTTACTACCTCTTTCAACCATTTAGAATCTACTCCAATTTTTTCTGCAATTATGTCATACGCCTTATCTAGCCCTATGACTTCTGGGTCCATCTGGCCGAAGTATATAGACGCCTTGGCCATGATGTCTCTCGGCGGCTCAGACACACCAAGTTTAGACCTAGCTTTTTCTAAAAATGTCTTAAAGACTGCGTCGTATATAGTGGGAGTCCCCTTAATTAGCCAATATATTCTCTCCAGTCCGTACCCTGTGTCTACAATTTTTAGAGGCAGCTCGAGGTATTTGCCATCTCTCACTTCGTAATGCATAAAGACTAAAGTAGCCACTTCCAGCCCTCTCACCAAGACTTCAAAACACTCTCCGGCGTTTCCGCCCCCCTCCCATATAGACTCTTTAAAAGTAATCTCGTGGGGCGGGATCCCGAGTTCTTCTGTAAAGAATCTATAGGCGTATTCAGTAGTCTCGTCGATCCAATATATGTATTTATCGGGGTAGTTAAAGGCGTGGTGCGCCATCATTTCAAAACCTGTCAAATGGCGGCCGCTACGGCCTACTTTATCTACATCTGTAAGTCTAATAGAGGGCTGTGATATAGTCAATGGGTTTGCGGGGGGCGGGACGGCGCCGCTTGTGACCCAGGGCTGGAAGTCGTATATAGAGGCCCCCACTAGATATACATCGTCACGCCATCTGGCCACCACTGGGTACTTCTCCACTCTGACGTGGCCGTGTTTTTCAAAAAATTTCAAAAACCGCTCTCTCAATTCTGAAAGAGTCTCCACTGCCACTCTCGTGGGGGGACTGCCTATGAAGCCGTAGGGGACGCAGGGCTGGTCGCCACAGTACACTTGGTCTTTATTCAAAGTCCAGAAGTGTGAACTACACAGAGGACACTGTTTCCTAACGTATCCACTGAGTTGTAGAATTTTTGTAGACAGCACCTCTACAACGTGATACGTATTTAAAAAACTTTTATCTAGGCGTCGTGGAGTTAGAAGAGGCGGCGGCTATTTTAAAAGAGAAATTGAGAAGTAGGACTTTCCGCAAGGCTGTAGGCGCTAAAGTGGCGGAGGCAGTTGAGACTTTGTTAAAGTTTTATGAATGTGGGGCCTGTATCGGCGAGGGGGAGGCGAGGCGTTTAATAAACGATTACTATATATTCGAGTCTCGGGTGGCTAGACTTCTACAACTATACGACAGACTCAGCAAGGGGGGCCTCAGGGCGTTGGCTAGAGAGGTGTTGGGAGACGACGTCTACCTCGCGCCGGTGGAATACGACGAGTTGAGAAAAGAGCTTGATATATATGGAAAAACTCTTTTAGGCGTGGCGGGGAGAGTGTTGAAGTGTTACTCTTCTACAAACTCCAGGGCGTAGATCCCCGGCTTTTCAATGCCGAGCCTCTTAGCTATACACGACTTAGCTGGGTCTATGACGGCGATCATACCTCGCCACTTGTGTACAAACTCATCAGAGCCGCAGTTGGGGCATTGTTTGGCGTCTTCTGTAACTACTAGCTTACAATGTCTACAGGCCTTGTAGCCGCTTAGAGTTTTTTTCTTCATGTCTTCTTGGCCGGTTTCTTTTCTCTAATCCACTCTAATTTGCCAAGGCCGGGCATTCTCATAGTCAAAGTAACTCTTAACAACATCTCTGTCCCCTCTCTGGGGGTTGTAAAACTCACCCCCGTAATTCTAGCCCTCACCACGTCCCCAACTGAAACTTTCCTCTTTGTCCTCTCCCCTATGTAACTCTTAGTACTTGCATCAAAGAATATATTGGGGTCGTCCATTACGTGTATCTTATTTATAAACCCCAGCACAGGTCCTATTCTCACTAACATCCCCATCTCTCTGACGTTTTCCACTATGCCTTCTATAATCTCTCCATCTAAAGGCATGTAGGCCAATATTGTAAAAACTGCCTTGTGGTAAGTCCCCCCGTCGCCAAATACGATTTTGCCCTCTTTCCCAACTTTTACAGATAAGACAGCCACTACGTAGCCTACTTCTCTCAACACTCTCCCCTCGTATTTACTCCTCAACTGTTGTAGCGCTATGTCTTCTAACGGCTTGTCGAAGTCGGTGGGAGGCACTCTCACGTAGTCTTCCGCCTCGACTATTCTAAAAGGCACGCCATTATTTAAACGCCACTTTATATACTTTTAGTAGATAGCCAATTGTTTTTTATAGAACTTACCAACGGCGATTCCCGTCCTCCTTCCTCTCTCCGCCAGCTCTTCGTCGCCTGTTACTAACACCGCGCCGAGTTTTAAGGCGCATTTAAGAACTGCGTCGTCGGCAGGTCCTATCTCTTGACAGAGCGTGGCCTTTATTATCTCTAAAAGCGCCAGGGCTACTCTAGCCTTTTTCTTTCTCTTCGCTAGTGTCTTGAGCTCTTCTACTACCGCCTCTGGGACGTATATCTCAAACCCCTCCAACGCCTCTAGCCCCACTTTTTTATCTACTATATACAACAACGCCGATGTGTCTAGTACTAACTTCACAGACGGAATATAGAAAGTCCTAGCTCCTCAGCCGTTTTTAAAAAAGAGGGCTCTTTCGCCGCCAGTACAAGCTGTAGATTTTTCTCCTCTGCTATTTTTAACAATGTATCTAGAAGTACTCCAGCCTTGTGGCTAGGCACTGCGAGATCTATGTCGTCGATAAACAAGGCCGAGTCTCTATTTGCAATTATGGCCTGTAGCAACACTGGCAGTGTGGATTTTGTATAACTCCCCGCGTTGTATATATTCGTCCAGACGCCACCTCTTTTGATATACATTGCAATCCGCCCGCTTTTGACAAGTCCCACTTTTATATCGTCTATGTCTACAACTTCGATGTATGAATACAACATCTCTCTCGTCCTTTCGAAAGAGGGCTGTGTTAAAATTTTCGACAGATGGTGTGGAGTAAACTGCCCCTCTGGACCCACGCTAGTGGCTGGCATTAAGTCTACATGTGTTTCATATGTGTACTTCCACGCGGCGAGGCGTCTCCCACTAATAAAATAAAACCGATCTTTAAGCCCAATCCTAAGGTTTAACAACGCCCTCTCTGCCTCCCGCACTTTTTCCTCCTCCACGGCGCCACAAGTTATCAACACATCTTCGTTCATTACTGCAAAAGGCGCCACGCACAGCTCAGCCTCGAGGGGGTATGTCAAAACTCCTCTCTCTCCACGCTTCGCCATCTTAGCCAATATCTCACCGCCGGCGCCAACCCACTGTTCTACATAGTTTAAAGCTGTAGAGTATTTATAGCCGTATCTATACGCCTTCTCTAGTTCAACCCATAGCTCAATAGAAAACGGCTTTTCTAAATCGCCGCCGTAGTGAATATCCTCGGGCTCGTGTATAATTAAGAGTGGCCCCTCTAAGGCGAGCCACTGCTCCCCCCGGCTCTGTATTAACAAAGCGGCGGCTTCTATAAACGTGGTCTTTCCAGAGTTGGGGGGACCGGCGAGTAATGTGTAGCGTTGTAGATCTACACAGCCGCTCTCTACGCCTTTGAAATACTCTAGACATATACGGCGGATCATATTAAACTCCTCAAAACTCTAGTCAATTTAACTAAGGCGTTTTCTAAATCAATCTCTTCCACCGCTCTGTCTTTTGGAATTACGTGGAGGTGTATATGGCTCTCTAGACCTGCCCCCGCAGCCCGCCCTACGTTTATACCTACGATAAAATCTCTCGCCCCCACTGCTTTTTTCAACGCCTCAATTGCTTTTTTAGCCATTTCCACCATCTCGGCCCATTCCTCAACTGTCAATTCTTCAAAATTAGCAATATGTCTATAGGGCACTACCATTAAATGGCCCCAGGTGTATGGATACTTGTTGAGAATTACAAAGACGTGTCTACCTCTGGCTGGGACTAAATTCTCGTCGTCATTATTTACTTCAGCTGCGGCTTTGCAGAGAAAACATCCACCTGTGCCTATGGTCTGGACGTATTTAAAACGCCAGGGCGTCTCTACGACTTTGAAATCCATTGTTGGTATTTTTTCCTTACTAAAATTTTTCCAGATACTATATGGTGAAAAGCCTCTATTTCTTCTATAGACTGTACTAACTTTATCTTCTCCGCCCAGCTCATCTCCACTCCAAGCGACTCTAACACTTTATCAAGGTCTGTCAACTCGTTCCCCACTTTTGAGGCGATTAACTTTGCTAAAGCTCTGGGGTCCACGTGTAGAGTACATTCCAATTTTATTTACCCATTAAATAAAAAATTACAATTTATTACATATGTGGCTACTTTCACAACGCCGTGTACAATAGCGATGGGCGTAGTAAAGGGGAGAGTAGTGTATTTAGAAATAGATGGGGGGAAGCGGTCGGAGGATTTCGTAGGCGTGGAAGTAGAGTCTGCAGAGCCTAGAGTAGAGGGGGACTTTATAAAAGGCCACTTAGCCGTGGCGTCTTTCTCAAGTACAATTGTGAAGGGAGTGGCGTTGTTAAAAGATGTGTATATCTTTGACTACGGAGGCCTTAGGCCTTTGGTTAAGAAAATTGTTAGTGTTAAAAGTGTGAAGTCTAAAGAATTCGGCGCATGGGAACACATCTGGAACCGACCTCTTTTACTAACGGCGGGGAGTCCCACTGTTGCTATAGGCGCCTCGAGGGCGGGGTCTCTTTTACATATCAACGCCGTGCCTACCGACGTGGAGTTGTTGAAAAAGGCCTGGGCCGCCGCCAGTGTTTTACAAAAGGCTGGAGAATTAAATTTAAATTGTACTTGTAGAATTGGAGTGATGCCTCTTGAGATTTTTATACACAGAGGTAATAGGTATATAGTGGCTAAGTTTTATCTAAATACATCGTCTCGTTGGAGTAAGAAGGCGTTTTTCATAATGGGGGAGGGGGGGAATGTAATAGATAGAAGAGAGGTTGACGTAGACGAGGCTGAGATAGTTGCTTATGAATACATAAAGCGTTTGTAATATGGCGGAGTTTGGCATTGTATTGGCGGGCGGCTTCGCCACGAGGCTGAGGCCTCTGTCTTACACAAAGCCAAAGCCTCTACTGCCTGTTTTGGGAAAGCCGGTTTTAGACTGGGTGATAGAAAGAGTGATTGAGGTGGCGGAGCCTGTGGTCTCCGCCAGGTATTTATCTACATTTATAAAAAACCACGTCGCGTCGAAGTGGGGGGGCAGAGTGAGAGTTGTTGAAGAGGAGAGACCTCTTGGCGATGGGGGGGCTGTGTTAAATGTTTTAAAAACTCTTGGGGTGCAGGGCCCCGTAGTAGTGGCGAACGGAGACGTCTATACAGACATAGATGTGAAAAAGATGTGGGAGTTTCATAAAAAAATGGGCGGCGTAGTCACTATAGCTCTTATAGAGGTGCCGCCAGAGGAGACTTCAAAATTCGGCGTTGCTATTATAGACGACGTAGGTAAAATAATTAAGTTTGTAGAGAAGCCGAGCCAACCCGTGGGGAGTAATTTAATAAACGCCGGCTTTTACATCTTCGAGCCTGAGGCCTTTAAGGGTTTTGAATTAAACACAGGAGAGTTGAAAATTGCGAAAAATATTATACCCAAGGCCCTTGAGAAATTCGACGTCTATGGCTATATACACAGAGGGCTTTGGTTCGACATAGGCACACACGTGGATTACTTAAAGGCCAACTTCGCTGCGTTGGATAGATGTACACAGTGTAGGCCTAATATAGAGGGCGTTGTGATACACCCCCCCGTCTATATAGGAGAGGGCGTGTCGATAGAGCCGGGGTCTGTAGTGGGGCCTTATGTAGTTGTGGGGAGGGGGAGCAAGATAGAGACTTATGTAAGAATTAGAGAGAGTGTGTTAATGGACGGCGTAGTTGTGGGAGGGGGGTCGTATATTCACAGCTCTATAGTTGGCGAGGGAGTCTATATTGGCCGCTGGAGTAGAGTCGTAGAGGCTGTAGTGTCCGATGGAGTCTATGTGAGAGAGGGGGTCTACATAGGCCGCGGCAGCTCCGTAGGCCCCAATAGAGAAGTTGAACGTGATGTAAAAGACGGAGAGATACTCCCCTAGAGTTGAAGAAGCCGCCTAGGCCTTAGCCTCGACTTCGCCTCTTTGACTAATCTCCTTGTCTTTTCTACGTCGACTTCTACGCCTTCTTTTAAACAACTTCCTACAATGGCGCCGTCTACAATTTTTAATATTTCTAAAGTGTTGAAACAGACACCGCTGCCGGCGAGAATTGGCAAATCTGTGTAGGCCCTCGCAGTGGCTAAGTCTACTGGGTCTGGAGGCTCTCCAGTCTTTCTGCCAGTGATCACTATAGCGTCTGGGCGGGCTCGGGTGGAGGCTGTCTCTACTGACTCGGCTAACGTTGGGGGATAAACAGTGAGGCCGTGTTTTACATAGACGTCGGCGAGTATTTTCGTACCTCTTATATACGGCGCTTGTGGAGTTATTAAACCAGATTCTGTATACACAACGTCGGTGTATACATTACATCTAATAAAACGCGCGCCCGAGTATCTAGCCACAACTGCGGCTTTTCTACAAGCGCTCCTTAGAATATTCACCCCCACTGGTATTGAGACAGATTTCACCACGTCTCTAACTGCCACTGCCACCGCCACTGCCGTTTTAAAGTCTGCATATGGCTTAAATGGCGCGTCGTAGAAATTTTCTACAATTATGGCGTCTACGCCCGCCTCTTCTAGTCTCTTTGCGTTTCTAACTGCGTGTTCTAGATAGTCAAAGCCGTCGGTGGAGAGGAGGTGTAGGACTCCAATTATCATGTTGAAATATTTATAACCCAGTTAAAATTTGTACGCGATGGTCTACCCGCCGAAGACTTTAAACATTGGGAGGTGCTCCCGATGTGGTAGAAGACTCTATCTATTTGAAGACAGATATTTATGTAAAAAAGGAGGATATATATTCTGCGATGTTTGTGCAAAAAAACTACAATATAAATGTCCAGACGCAACTACGCCTCTAGAGTTATTGTAGGTGTATCTCTCTATAACTGCCAGTCCAGGCGTCAGAGGGATTTCAATCACGGCGAGAGATAGAATATTAGCCGTACATCTCTACGGCGGCGTGGTTTTTTCAGCCGCAGTGGCGAGGGGGTCTGTGTGTCCAATTTCTGACGAAGATTTAAAAAAGACGGCTTGGCTTTTGTCTAAATTAATGGATAAAGTCGGCGAGTTGGCGAAGTCTAGGTATTATACATTCACTGGACCTCTAGAATTTTTAGAAGACGTTGTTAAATTTAGGCCTTATATAAATCCCACGGCCACTGTAGAGATTGAACTCAGAGGCGGAGTCGCCGTGGCATATATAGGCGACGTAAAGAAAAAATTTAGAACTAGAGTCGACATCTCTAATGTGTTGAAAAAATATGTTGAATTTTTAAAAAAATGTTACGTCTAGTTACTACGGTGAAGAGACCAGGCTGGGTGATGTATGAGCGGGGTTAATAGCGCTGATCTCTCTTCTCTCTAGGTTTTATATACACCTCTCCGCCTTGTATTTCTAGTTGAGCCACACCAGTGCCTAGGACATATGCCAAAGCCTTGGCGGGGTCTAGTCCACCTATTCTCAACTTTTCTAAATAGTCTACAAGTCTTTCCTGTTGCTGAGGCGGCTCTACCTCTAGGCCGATTCCAGGCTCTATTTTTAGATCTGTCTTTATTAAAATATCTAACTCTGTATATACTGTATAAATCTTTTCTATAATATTTATAATTACTGTAAGTTGTCTATATAAGTCATCAACTAAGTTTTTCAGCTCCTCGTCTTGGTGTCTAAGGGCAATTCTATCAAGTTGGTCTATAGTCCTCGCCAATCTACTAAGAAATTGCATTTATCTTCCTAAGTCTGTCTAATGTGAGTGGGTGTGTACGCGCTAGTAGAGTTAGACGTGCGGCAATTGGGTTCGCTAAAGTCTCCACTATGCCATTCCAGTCTAATTTAACAAGGGCTGAGGCTAGTTTCTCCTTGTCTTTTCTAGCGGCGTATCTATCTGCCTCGAATTCAAAAGCTTGTAGCACAGCTGTGAATAACAACGCCGCTCCGATGAGGTGTAGCGCCAGTAGTAAAATTGAATATTTAACATATACTAAATGTACAAGAGGCAATCTTAATGTATATTCAGCTATTAGAAACGCCAATAGTTTTTCAGTATGGCGATATTTGACATGACCCTTTTCGTGTTCTAACACTGCATAGACTTCGTCAGTGTTTAACCTCGCCAAAAGCCCCGTCGTTAAATAAACCACCGGGCCTCTCGGCCCTGAGAGGGTAAAGGCGTTTGCTCTCTTGTCGTTTACTACACATATATTTCTGGGTGGGTAGTGAATCTCGTAATCTCCATCTATACTCATATTTTCTAAAAGCTTTAGCTTATTCCTCCTTAGATATTCAATATCTCCGTAGTTTGTCTTCAATACTCTAATCTCGTCTGGGGTAAAACACCTCCGTCTTAAATATGTATATAAAGCTAAGTACGACGTAGTTATTAAAACCACCCCAGCTGCCCACTGTAGCCAAATATCTCTGAAAGCGGCAATTATTAGAACAGACAGAAACATAGGCGTCATTAACAAATTGTAGCTTATCTGTAGAGACGGGGGGTCTACATACCTCCCCTCTTTATACGTCCCCACCAGGGCGGCTTTAAAACTCTCTTTTCTGTACCTCTTTTTTAAAAAGTTTAATAGCTCTACAGGCTCCACCAAAATATCTCCGAGAGTGAATATAAGACCTACTGTTGGATTTTTTCAGACTCTAATAACTCTAAGACTTTGTCTGGTTCATATATAGCTAAAATATCCCAGAACTTATTGTTTTTATGAAGTCCGTATACTTTGCCTCTGGCGCTTCTCTTTATTATTGCTATATAGCCTCTTTGAACTAAGTCGTCTAAAAAAGTTCTAATGAGGACAGTCTTCGCCCTTAGGTCTTGTCGGCCGTAGATGTGAAGATCTTGGGCCACTTTTGAAGGTCTAAAAGTTATTAAATTCCCCTTTGCGTTTTGTACTTGTTCTCGGAGGAATTTTATAGTGATTAGTTTTATCCTTATAGAATCAGTCTTGTCGTTATAACTTCGAGAGAGGGTCCTTATATCAGCCATATAGTTAGTGAAAGTGGTCGTATTTATTTATTTCTTTGACATTTTTATAACA
>JAWBJM010000002.1:0-56696 GCA_038832545.1 Pyrobaculum sp. | reverse complement strand
TAATAGAAATTATATGTTTAACTACTGGAGGCATTAATTCATATCCTACCACCGTACCACATTCAGTACAGACGTATTCGCCTTCTACTAATACAATTTTGTCAGATTTACAATATGTACATATCATGACAATAGATCAATTTTTTAATTTAAAAATAGTTATTTATACCTTTTTCTATAGAGAGAGAGTTTACTAAAAGTAATTAAACGCCTATAACCAACATTTTAAAACTGTGTTAGATGTCCCCGTACATGGAATTTTCACTCCAAGTAGTAGACGTATCTGACGACAATCCAAATTTAATCACATTAACTGGCGACGTCGATGTGACTATAGAACTGCCTTTGAATAGACTAGGAGTATCCTTTTCAAAAGGCGACGAGATAAAACTTGTAATACAGAGAGAGAAAGATGTAGATTATTCAAAATATAAAGTATACGCTTGGGGTGTCGTCTACCACATAGAACAAGGACTTACTAGAATCTCAATAGGCGGACTACAGCTCGACATAAAAAAAGAACTTCCGCTACAAATAGGCGACAAGGTGTATATTGGAATTCTCGATAAGTATTAAAACCAACACAGCTAGTACAGACATGTCGACAACTTTAGCAGAGGCAAGTAAAAGATTCGTCGCAGAGCTTAATAACACAATTGGGAGAGAGGTACAAGTAGTGTTACAAAATGGAGAAGTTTACAAAGGCATTCTATACGCAGTCGACAACCAATTAAACATAGTATTGGCAAACGCCGTTAGTAAAACAGGCGAAAAATATACACGTATATTCATAATGTATAGATACATAGTACATATAGACAGTATAGAGAAAAGAATAGATTTAAGAGAATTTGCTAAATTCGCCGAGAAAACTTTCCCTGGCATGGTAAAATATATAGAAGAGACAAACACTGTATTGATAGGAGACAAAGTAAGGGTAAGCGAAGTGGGAGTAGAAGGCGTGGGGCCAGTAGCCGAACGAGCTAAAAGACTATTCGACGAATTTCTAAGAAGTAGAGGGGAAACGTAATTTTTTAAAACATATAAGGTTGACAAGTATTTTGCAGCGTTGGACACTTAGAAATTAATGATGCCTCCATATGTGTTTAATCCCAGAAAGCTCTAGTAGCTGCAAATTGACGCTCTGCGTCAACTACTGTAGACCATATGTCACTCCCCTCTAGAATTTTGTTTAAGATTTTTCTCGCAGTCTTTGGCCCGACGCCGTGTGCTAATTGAACTAAGACGCCTAGTTTTCCATGTTCTAACACTAAGGCCGCACTTTGTTGTAAATACTCTAAGACTTTCCGCTCTTCTGGGGCGAGTCTTTGTTTTATTTTAAATTTATTTAATACAGTCTTTGCTTTTATCAAATCTATATTTTTCAATACTGAGAGGGCCCTCACGCCACAGTTTGGACAAAAAAGGTCTTCTGGTAGACTCCCAGCTTTAGATGTCATGTGCCAGCCACAGTTTAGACAGAGAAGTGTTGCTTGTCTATTTAATATTCTTTTTCTTGCCACGTCTGCCACCATCTCTTTAGATAGGCCCCTGAAGGCGAAGTCAAGTCTCAACGCCTCTTCTAATATAGGCTTTTCTAACACAGTGGGCTTCTGAAGATTTTTCACCACTAGACGTATCTCGCCGCTTTTCAACTTCGACTGTAGCCAAAACAACGCCTCGACTTCTATTTTCTCCACAAAGATCTCGTTTAAGGCCTCTATGCCAGGCAAGTCGTCTAAATAGGCCTCTACTAGCTTCTGTGGAATATCCTCCGCCTCTTTTGACAAGATACCTACTCTCTTAGCCACATGTAGAAATCTGTATCTAAATACCTTAGAGTTCTTCACGGCGTTTCTCAAAGTCTTGTATACATACCCCTCTTCTCTATTTAAAACCTCTGCGATGTGTCTCACGGGGACGAAGTCTCTAAAAATCAACAAGACTCTATAGGCGTCTGACCTATACCCCACAGGCCCCACGTAGCCAGACAGGGCGTGTGAGAGATAGAGGCCAAGACCTTCGTTTCCCTTATGGCCGAGACAGCTGTGGACAACTGCGTATTTATTTCCAACTATGTGAATTCTCAACTCATCTGGTGCGGGGAGCAACTCTGCGGAGAGGCCCTCTAGGTCTACCTCCACCTCTGCTTCCCCCCTTAGTACTGCAGCCAAAAGCTCAGACCTCTCTTTACATACAGAACGCGCGATGTCGAACGGCACGGGGATCTGCTCGCCCACCCAGGCTGGCAAGGCGCCTTGTATGTCATAGTCTGGGTAGAGATACACTACGTCACCATCGCGGTTTATGTACGTCCAGACTCTTCCAGACAGAATGATCTTCGCCCCCGGCTCTATTGAATATACAAACTCGCGATCTAGCTCCCCTACGGCTCTGCCCGTGGTCTTGTCTAATGCTCTATAGCTCTTCTCATCTGGTATAGTAGATACGTTTTCAAAATAATACTTTATAGACCCCTTCCTAGGCCTAAGGCCTTTTAAAATACCATGTCGCTCTGCAAATTCTACTACAAGTCGTAAGTCTTCATATGTCAACTCTCTATATGGATGAGCCCTAGTGACGACTTTCCAAACATAGTTGAGATCTATCTCTCTTCCCTCTAGCCTAGCCTCTAGGGCCATACCCACTACTTGGTGTAGTAAAATGTCTAGCGCATTTTCATGATACTCCACCTTCTCCTCTAGTCTTTTCTCTAAGGCACGTTTGGCAATCTCCTCTGCCTCTAGTAAGTCCTCTACATCCGACGTCACTATAATTCCTCTAGATATCAGCCCCACTTTATGTCCACTGCGCCCCACTCTCTGCACGAGTTTAGAGACTTGGCGCGGCGACGTGTACTGTACGACTAAGTCCACGTCGCCGATGTCTATGCCAAGTTCTAAACTCGACGTAGCCACCACGGCCTTCAAAACACCTTCTCTTAAACGCTCCTCGACGGCTACTCTATGTTCTCTTGAGAGCGAGGAGTGGTGTACCTCTACCATCTCGCCTATTAATTGCTTTAGCCTAGGCGTTAAAAACTCAGCGCCGTCTCTAGTATTAGTAAAGATAATTACTCTGCCCTTTGTCTGTCTTATATACTCAGCCACTTTTCTCAATCGTGCCATAGTTTCAGGAGTGACGTCGAATTTCTCAGCCTCTACGTAGTCATCTTCAGACGGGGCTGGAAGAACTACGTCTATTTCAAAACGCTTTTCTTCAGAGATGTCTATTACATAGACACGCCTCTCCCTACCTCCTAAGAAACTTGCCACTAGCTCCCGCGCACCTACTGTCGCAGACAGCCCCACTCGTTGAAACTCACCAGCAAGCTCCACAAGTCTCTCCAACCCCAGGGCAAGTTGTACGCCACGTTTACTACCTATTAATTCGTGCACTTCGTCTACGACAACATAGCGCACAGACCTCAGAGCCTCTCTAAGCCTTTTATGTAGTAACAAAATTTGTAGAGACTCAGGCGTGGTTATTAACACATCTGGCGGAGTCTTCGCCAGAGTCTTCCTCTCGCCCGTAGTAGTGTCGCTATGTCGCACAGCTATACGCAGCCCCACCGCCTCTCCTATTCTCCTCAGCCTTGTCAACAAGTCTCTATTGAGCGACCTCAGTGGCGTAATATATAGACATCTCACGCCGCCACCCTCCTCCTCTATCAATTTTGAAAATATGGGGAAGAGCGCCGCCTCAGTCTTGCCGTAGCCAGTAGGCGCTATTAATAAAACATGACGGCCTTGTAAAATCGCCGGGATGGCCTCTCGCTGAGCTGGAGTGGGGTCGGCGTAGCCAAGCCTCTTCAACGCCTCGTAGAGTTTTGAGTTGAGGAGGTGAAAGACCACAGATTAGTATACGTTGTATATATACACTAATGGCTCCACTTAAACGTTTTTAAAATTTCTGGAACTCTCCGCCTAGCCTCTTCTCTAGCCTCTTCGTAGAAATTCCTCCCGGTGGAGTCTATCATTACTGTCAGGGGGCCGAAGTTCTCCACTTCTAACACCCATACGGCCTCCGCCACTCCTAAATCTAGCCAGTGTACATCTACCACTCTCTTAATAGCCTTGGCTGCCAACACGCCGGCGCCGCCTGTGAATATAGCATAGGCTGCTATGTGTTTTTTCATAGCCTCAGCCGTCTTTTTCCCCATGCCGCCTTTCCCCACCACTAGCCTTACGCCGAATTTTTCAATAACCTCTGCTTGAAAAGCCTCCATCCGCGCGCTTGTAGTGGGGCCCATGCTTAACACCTCCCACTTATTGCCTACCCTACGCACTACTGGGCCGGCGTGGTATATAACACCGCCTCTTAGATCCACAGGCGGCCCAATCTCTAACATACGTCGATGAGCTGCATCCCGTGCGCTAATTACCACCCCCGATATATATAACGTATCTCCGACGCGTAGCTTAGCCACTTCGTCTATAGAAATAGGAGTCGATAATCTATAAGTCCCCATATGTTAAAGACACAATGTAGTTAAATATTTAGACGTGTTATATTTAAGTATCTAACTCGTTAAATTTATGCTTGAAGAGATTATTCTAAAAGTGGCAAAAGAAGTTATCACTAGAGCAAGTGTCGGCCCCGCATTTGATATTTCGACGTCGTTGAGAAAAGCATATGAAGAAGAGGACAGCGAAACAGCTAAGGTACAACTAGGCGCCATTTTAGAAAATATCAAACTCTCAACTAGTGAAAAGATAGCAGTCTGTCAAGACACGGGGTTCCCAAACTTTTACATTAAACTAGGCGACAGATTTCCAGTCCGTAGTAAACTCTACGAGATTTTTACAAAGGCAGTAGGTGAGGTGACGAAAGAACTCCCCCTGCGTCCAAACACAGTACACCCCCTCAAGGAGATAAACCCAGGTGATAACACAGGCATCGGGGCTCCTTGGTTCGATATAGAACTATTCGATGGAGACTATTTAGAGTTTTACTACGTGCCCAAGGGGGGTGGGACTGAGCTTCCAAGTAAGGCAATCACTCTGCCGCCCGGCGTGGCGATGAAAGAACTACCGCGTCTAGTCTTAGACGCTGTAATTGACGCCGGGCCAATGCCTTGTCCACCCGTAGTGGTGGGCGTCGGAATAGGGCCTTCGGTGGATATCGCGGCGAAGTTGGCGAAAAAGGCAGCTGCTCTAAGGCCAGTGGGGTCTAGACACCCAGAACCAGAGATCGCCTCATTAGAGGAGGAGTTATTAAAGGCGATTAACAAACTGGGCATCGGAGCCCATGGAGTCGGCGGTAGAGTCACGGCGCTTGACGTCCATATAGAATACGTCTATAGACACCCGGCGGCTTTTTCACTAGGTATTGTATTTTCGTGTTGGGCGACAAGGAGGGCCGGCGCCAGAGTATATCCCGACGGGCGTTTCGAATTTTTATGACATGTGAAAAATCGCCGCTCCCTACGCCTGTTTTAGTAATAGTGGTAGAGAGACACGGGGCAGTTGTAGGGTGGCCATTGGTCCTGCCAGGCGAGCCTCCTATTGTTGGATTGCCTTTCCATAAGTCAAGAAAAACATTGGAGTTAATTAGACACAGTAGATTCTTCTCTATAAATTTAATAAGAGATGTTGAGAGGGCATATGAAATCTTCGGTAGGCCAGGTGAAAATAAATTAGAGAGATGGGGAAGTTTTGAAAAATGTAAATTGTTAGAATGTTATAGACTTGGAGACGCCGAGAGAGTTGTAGAGTGTATCTACGATGGCGAAATCTCTATAGGCGAACACTCTGTGGTGTTGTGTAAGGTCGCTATAAGCTATGGATGTGGCGACTTCGGCGTCTGGGACCCCTGTGTCCACCAGCGGCGGGGGGGATAAATACAACCTCGTCGCCGTCTTGAAGTCTTGTGTCTAGGCCTTGTAGCCAATCAATTGATCTGCCGTTTACTAAAATATTATACATAGGCTTTAACTCTCCTTTCTCGTCTAGAAGCTCCCCCCTCAATTTTTCAAACTTGTTGCTCAACACCTCTATCAACTGTCTCACAGAGATCCCATCATCTACCTCTATTTCAGTCTTTAACACCCCGGTGACGTCGTACAACGTGGCTAAGAACTTCACTATCAACTTCATATTTTTAAGTGAACTCTCTATTAAGTTTTTTTCTCCACATAAAAACACGGAGAGGCGTAGGCACTTTCACAGACTCTGACCCAGGTCGCGTCTAATAAGTCTGCTATGTGTTTAGCTATACACTCGCCGCTTACGCCAGGTAGACTGCACGGGACTATATAGATATTTTCCCGGGGGAGGCGGACATCCTCAGAAGGCGACGCTAAATATCTGCCGTCCATTTCTTTGAGTATTTCCATAAGGCGCTTTGAGGCAATACTCGCGTCGACGACTAAGTCGACGGCCCCCTCTCTACATATGCCCACTGTGATCATATAGTCGTGGCCGTGGACTCTTGCCCACTGTGGAGAAAACGCCGGGTTGTGAGCCACTGAGATGCTGCCACGGAGTTCTACACAAGTGCGCATGGCCGTTGTATAACTGTATTTATTTATATTATATATCGACTCTATGGCTCTCAACGTAGACAAAATTGAAGAAGTGGCCAGAGAGTTGAAAAAAGTAGAGATTCGACAAGACCAGTACCTAGACAAGAGGTTCTACCCGCCGCCAGACGACCCTAGAGAGAGCCAACTAGCCTATTTTGTCTCAATGGTCGCCATAGACCACAGAACAAGCCAATGGGGCCCCTTCGAGGGGGTAATACAGGAGGAGTTCTTCCACGGCGCCGACGCTCTCTATAGACTGGGGAGGCTGGCGTACGACGAAGGTTTTTTCGCCGCTGAGAGATTGGCAGAACTCACAACGACAGAGGCTAGGAAAATATTGTCTATCGGGGAGTTGTACGTGTGGGATTTCAACACGAGAGTGCTATTACTGAGAGATGTGGGGAAAAAGGCGCTTAAGAATGGAGGATTTGAAAAGATGTTAAATGTATCCACAATTGAAAAATTGAGAGAAGTTTTACAAAGACTTAGAGCCTACGAAGACCCAGTGGGGAAAAAAGTTATGTTATTGGCTAAATTTCTCCACGGCAGGAAATTGATAGAGTTTAAAGATTTAGAAAACGCAGACGTCCCAGTGGACAACCACCTCTCTAGAATAGCCTACAGGACCGGCATTGTAGATATAGATTACGACTTTTTGTTCAGCGGAGTGGAGACTACAAGAGAGGAGGACATAAAGTTGAGAGATATTGTAAAGACCGCGTGGAGAATAGTGGCGAAGTTCGCAGACATCCACCCTTTTACACTCGACGACTTTTTATGGAACTTCGGCAGACGTATATGTAAAAGAGATATGCCAAACTGTCAAATATGTCCATTTAGAGAAATATGTAAAGCACACTCAATTTCTAGATATCCACCAGAGCATCAACATCTAATCACTTGGTACTACTGATGAAGATAAGGTCGCTTACACTCCATGTTACACACGACTACAACGTTGATTTAGTAGAGAAGTTTCTACAAGTGGCCGAAATGGCGGGGCCTTTAACTATAAGAGTTTCTATATCTCCGCCTCCAAAGAGCGCCGCGGCTCAGACAATTGAAAAGTTGAAAAATTTAGGAGTTAAGTACATCTCGGCGCTTCATCTACAATACAACTCAGAAGAGATGTATAGATACATAGAGGAGTATCAAGTCTTCGGCACTTTTAACGACGCGTTAGAATATGTAAAATTCTTAAAGTTATTGCACCAGAGGGGAGAGGCACATTTATCTCGATATGTGTCTTTAGTCGTGGGGAGGGCTGTGTATAATTCTCCCTATTTCCCAGCCTCTATTTCTACAAAAACTGGAGTCTCAATAGCCCTTCTATATCCCAACGATGTGAATCAAATCGAAGATATTGAACATTTTTTAAAAATAGGCGAAGAAATCGGTCGCCGCGTGGCTAACTCAATAGGAGTTGAATTCATCGGCGTCGACGGGTCTCTCTCGCCTTGGGGCGAGGACAGCGTGGCAAAGACGATAGAACGTCTCTATGGGATAAAACTCGGCCAGTGGGGGAGTCGCCACGCCATCGCAGAGATAAACAACGCCATTTGGAACAGCTCTGTATTGAAGACGGGGTTTAACGAAGTTATGCTACCCCTGGCCGAAGACGAAGAGTTAAAGAGATTGGTTAAGTCGGGTCTGTTAGATTTAGAAAAACTAGTCGGCTACGTAGCTGTGTGCGTCCCGGGACTTGACATGGTGCCTCTTAAGATAAACAACTGGAAGTCTTTAAAACTCCTTCTCTACGACTTAGCCGCCTTGGCTGAACGTAAACAGAAAGCCGTGGGGGTGAGAATCTTCCCAGTGGACGTGGATGAGTACTACGTAGAGGGGTTTGGCAAAACACCTGCGTTAGAGTTAAAATAGAGTGTGTGTAGAGATTGACGTGATTAAACATCTAATGATGTCTTCTAAATTTTTGAAGTTGTTGTTAAGCGGCCGTAAGAAGACTACTATTAGGCCAGGCGTTTTGAGAGTGGCAAATCAAGTGTTTATCCACAGTAGAGGACAGATAGAGGCCATAGCCTCTGTATCGCACGTCGTGTATAAAAAAGTGAAAGACTTAACGGAGAGAGACGCCTTGGTCGATGGCTTTAAGTCTAGAGAGGAGCTTGTGGCTTATTTAAAAAAGAGGTACCCTGGGCTTCGCGACGACTCTACTGTGACAATTATATACTTTGACAAAGTGGAGAGGACATCTATCCCAGAGGATTTACAATACGGCGGTTTGACTCCTGTAGAGGTGGCGAAGATAGCACTGCAAAGACTTAAGTTAAGCGAGAGAGAGAGTGAGATTTTGAAAACTATAGTAGAGACTGGAAGTTTAAGAAAAGCCTCGGCGAAACTTTTCGGCACTATAGAGAAGAGGTGGGTGATTAGAAAGATTTTGAAAAGAGTCTTAACTCGCCTAAGAGATGGAGAGCCTAGAGAAAAAACAAAGAGTAATTAAACTCTTAGAAGAAAAACTCTCCCAAGATGAGAGGAGAGAGGCGAGGAGAGACTCACACGCAAAGAGGCAGCCGAGGCCTTGTGGCATAACTGTACACACAGGCTTGGGATGTCCCCTTGGATGTGTTTATTGTTATATCTACGACATGGGCTTCTCCGGCTCTATAAAGCCGTATAGACTCACGCCTCTCCAATTAACATACGCGCTGGCGATTAATCCACACGTTTCAGTGGGAGAGTGGGGGACTTTAGTGGCTGTTGGCTCTGTGACCGAGCCTTTTCTAAAAGAGACTAGAGAACTCGCCGTTAGATACATAGACGCCATATCGACTTATTTAAAAAACTCTGTACAGGTCTCTACAAAAGTAGGTCCCCCTCCAGAGTTACAACAACTCGAGAGAAAGCCAGACGTCTTAATCAGTGTCACCGACGTTTCAGGTAGACTAGAGCCGAGGGCGCCGCCGCCAATCCAAAGACTAGAGGCCGGCGCACGGTATATAAAAAACGGCGGCAACGCGACGCTTTTCATAAGGCCAATAGTGCCAGATGTCACAGAGAGAGAAATTGAAAGACTCTTGAAAATAGCAGGTGATTTGGGATATAGACGTGTTGTCTTTGGCACTTTGAGAGTAACTGTAAACATAGCTAAGAGACTCAACGCGTTTGGTATAAACGTCCTCCCCTATGTTAGACAACTGGGCAAGAGCCAGACTCCGATACATTATCCAAAGACACGTTTGCTAAACGTAGCTAGAGACATGGGCTTTGACGTACTGCCAGCTTCGTGCGCCTCAAATATATTAACACACGACCAATCGTGTGCTCTATGTAGCTGGGGACCTTGTGGAGATGTAAAGAAGTTAAAAATCGACGTTGGAGACATAGAGAGATACCTAGAGACGAGGGGGTACAGAGGCGTAGAGGTAGAAGTTAAAGGACTACGTGTAGTTATTAGGGGGAGGATTGCGAGAGTAGATAAGATATTTCTTGAGCAGACTCTAAGAGTTAGGCTAGTAACGGCCCGCTAGACGTTTTTGCATATTTGTAGGCCACATAAAGTAGGTAATGTTCTTAGGCACGTTGGCAAATAGGGTAGTCAATACCGCCTCTACTAACTCAGGTGTGACTCGCACATATTGATCTACTGCGTCTAAAATATGGGGGAAGCCAGTGTGCGACGTAGTGGAGGCTAGATAAGAGACTAATTTATCAACCCCCACCCCACCTAGGTCTAAAATTTCTACGCGAACCGCCGTCGCGTGGCCGAGGGGCTTGTAGTAAACTACCTCCACGTCGCCGAGGTGTTTTAGACTTGGATACTCCTCCGAGGTGAGAACTGCTTCAAAATTGACGCCGAATTCTCTTAGCCTTTTACACAACTTCTCATATCTAGGCGCCAGAGAGACGCTTACGCCTTCAACACATTTCATAATACTCTCTCTATGTTGCCCTCCTTCGCACTCTGCGTAGTGGATAGCTGCCCATTTTGGAAGTATATCTCTCAACCTACCGATAGACATATACTCACCCGGCTTTAGAATAGCCGTAGCCACTATTTTGTCGTTTATTGGTAGACACCTCCCGGCAATAATTGAGAGGTATCTAGACCTTACCCTTTTGGTAATCGCGGCGATTGTTGTCTTAGACAACGCCGCGTTTTTTAACATAGTGTCTACAACTCTATTTATCTCCTCGTGACGGCTCTGCCTTGTGGCTAAGTTGTACGGCAGAGGGTGTATAGACACCTCGCCGTCGAGAAGCAATAAGTCAAATTTTTTCTCTCCCCTTGTCTTCTGCGCCAATAGTCGAGATGCCATGCGTTTTTCTAAAAGAGATGCGCGTTTAGACAAGTCGTCTTCTCTCCCGTCGTTAAAATATATAGCTCCTGTCACGAATTTGTCAGAAGTTCCCCGTACCACGCCGACGTAGCCATATGCTATTATCGTAAAGACTCCACCCACTAACTCTAATGGAGGAGAGCCGTAGGATGAGTCAACGGCGTATATATCAATATCGCTGGGTGGCGGTATCTCCTTAATTTCAACTTTCTCTCTCAAAGAGGCGATCTCTTCTACAATTTGGCTAATTTTCGATAATTTTTCCACATGTCGCTCTATATCTCTCCTCAGCGCTACGATTAAGTCAGGCTCTAACCACTGGAGAGTCTCTTCCTCCATATTACACCTCTCTCGTCTTTATTAACACCGGCTTTCTAAGTGGATTCATAAGCCCGGCCACAAAGAACTCTCTAGGCTGTAGCTGAGCCAATATGCTTTCGTTAATATCGGCGAGGTCTAGATATGAAGAAATCTCTCTAACGTCTGTGGGGGCCGTGAGGCGGGAGAAAAACACAGTGCCTAGATTTGCCCTGATTGAGGGGTCTATGTCGCCTGCTATGCGTTGACTTGCTAAGACTATTGAAAGTCCCCACTTACGCCCCTCTCTCACAGTAGTCTCTATGGCGTCTTTTGAAATAGTCCAAGTCTGTGGTGCATAGTTCTGCGCCTCGTCTATTATAAAGACTATGTCTATAGGCGTCTTCTCTCTCTTCACTTTAGCCCAAGCGGCTTCGATAACAGACGCCACGATGGCTTGTTTTACTGAAATATCTGTGTCGTAGCTCAAATCTACCACCACAGGCGTCTGTGGCATGTTTAAAATGTCCTCGGGTGTCTTCAATCGCAAATTTAGATCTTCAAAGAAAGTGGCATCCACAAGATTTTTAATATAGAGCTCTGCCTTCTCTATTGTAGAGTCGCGGGCATTGAGACGCTTCATTACCCTCTTTAAATGCGCTACAAAACTCTCTCTACTCCAACGCCCTTCATACGTCATTGTGGCGATTTCTATATACTCGCCGTAGGTCTGCCACTGTAGCTGGGCCACTCTCGCTATGACAGAGGCCAGTATGTTGGGGGGTATTTTTACTTCGTTAGATTTTACAACTGTGTCAAAAAAAGGCGCGTAGTCGACGCCTGTGTGGTCAAAAATAATAACTCTACGTCTCCTCGACGCCAACTCGTGAGCAAGAGCTCTAATGAGTCTTGACTTACCGACGCCGGTGGCACCGAAGACTCCAACGTGGTGTGATATATATCTCGCATCTAGAGGCAGTTGCCAACCTGAATATTTATGTGCGCCAAGGTGTATGTAATCACCTACAAAGGCGTGTTCTAACGCTTCGGAGTCTAATAAATACACTTTCGAGCCTGGAGTTACTACACGGGATATTTCAACTAGTGCGCCGTTGCGTAGCGCTACATATGGCTTAACCACAGCTGTGGTGTAGGGAAGTAAAATGCCTTGATTAACCATCTCGGGCTTGTCTACATATGGAGACCTCACTCTGTCTTTTATCACTGGCTCGAGCTTCGTTACTCTTCTCAAAAAACCTACTACGATTTCTGAAGGATCTTCGCCGTCTACGACACCTACTAGTTGCTCTTCGACTGCGTACTGCTCCATAGATCTATAAATCTGCACGGGTATTGACCCAACCGACGCCCCACTGACCACTATTCCTATCTCTCTCACTGAGGTGAGGTATGACTATAAATAAATCTCTATCTCTATTTTTTCACCATCTCTAAGCGATAAAACATCGCGTAATTTCATCGGCGCTATTATTTCGATAACATCTGACGAGTGGTGCGTCCTCTCTGGTATAACTACGGCTGTTTCCACTCCTCTAATCTTAGCTTTAAATAGCCTAACCCCCCCGTACGTCCGTACTCCATTTGAAAAACCTGGGATATATATGCCGGGTAGACCGTCTAAGTATCTACGGAGAGGTAGAGACTGGGGGGTCAATTTGATATTTAAAGTCCCAGGATAGGGCACGTAGCCGAGGACTTTTTCAAACGCCTTCCTATAGCCCTCTAGAGACATATAGAATGCGCCTTCGCCAAGGCCGCTGACCACATAGCCCTCTAGTTTTATTGAGTTGATATTGAAAAAACGCATTAAGTCTTTTAACACTGTGCTGAGGTACTCCCTACCCTTTTGGCTTATTTTTACTACTCTGCCACTCTCCACAAAACCCTCCTTTTTTAAATAACTTAGAATTTTATAAAGTCCCTGTCTAGTAATACATAACCTCCTGGCGGCTTCAGACACTGTAAGCCCCTCTACTGTAGATATCGCCAATAAGTCTCCTATAACTCTTCTATTAATACAACTCTGTCTAGACATTACAGTCTTAATAACATTTTATAAAGAGTGGCTTTGGCTAAGTCTAATAGAACTTCAACTCTGTTAACAGCCTCAGCTAAGTCTCTACCCACTGCAACTACTCCATGTCTCTCTAAGATGGCGACGTTGTGGTTTTTTAACACGGAGGCTGTCGCCTCTGCGAGTTCACGAGTGCCGGGCTTTATGTAGGGGACTACGGCAATTCCAGACCCTATATACGCCTCTGCTTCGGAGAGAGACGTAGCGTCTAGATGTTTAGCTAATACTGTGGGCAATACGTCGTGTGTATGCACAACTGCGTTTACGTCACGGCGCTGTTTATAAATCTCTACGTGCATACGCCATTCGCTCGTCGGCTTATGTCTTCCTTTCACTACGACGCCGTCGAGGTCAATCCACACTAAATCATCTTCTGTTAGGAAAGGCTTGGGCCTTGAAGTAGGCGTCACTATTACATAGCCGCCCTCTTTTACAGAGACGTTGCCAGAAAGAAGTGTTATATGGCCCCTGTCGTATAACAGTTTTACATACCGCAAGAGCTCTAATTCAGACATTGGGGAGTGGCCCCAGCCCGATTTTTTCTCTAAATTCGTTATATAGCTGTACCACCTGACTGTGCCATTTTTCAAATCTTGACTTATCATCTGGGTAGCCTAGGTATAAGTCTCCTAGATCTTTTGCGTATTGAATAGCTGTAGTTAATTTTTTAAATAAGGCAGGCCTGCCGATGAACTGCATCATTACTCTAAATTTGTCTAAGAGAGAGAGATTTGTGCCCTTTGCAGCAAGGTGGTAGATCTCGTCTTCGTTTAAGATTTTTCTCGATAGGCCGAAGTTCAAATCGTCGTTGTCTAACGTCTGTAGCATTAATCGGAGTACGTCTAACTGCGCCTGTCTATAGCCCCACTCTCGCATATACAAGACATTGAAACGCCACAGAGTCTCCTCTCTAAAATCTCCCTTTTCAAACGCCTCCTCTATTACCTTAGAGGCGAGTTCTGCAGAAAGTAAAGCTTGGCCTATGCCGCCTCCATGGATTGGATTAACGGCAGCTGCCGCGTCGCCAAGAGCGACAATGCCGTTACCTACTAACGACTTTAAAGGCCTTCTCGTGGGGATAAAGCCGCCGCCGATGTGATATTTCCCACGTATCTTGAAGCGCGGCAGGATATATTTATCGTAGTTGTGCCTGGGGTTTTGTTTTAAAACTCCCCATATACCGAGACCTACATTTAACATGGTTGAGCTACGGGGAAAGATCCACCAGTATCCCCCCGGCGCAATTGTCATATCTAAATAGATTTTTATATACTGTGGGTTCTCCACAGGCTCTTCGGCGTAGATAATTTCTCGATAGGCGTGAGAGACGTCTTCTGGGTGTAGAGGTTCTGAGATCAGCCAGCCCGGCAGCTTACTACGGATAACAGCCGCGGAGCCCGAAGAGTCAACTACTACTCTCGATTTAAACTCCTTCGCAGTTCCACTCCTCCTCTCCACTGCCTTGACTCCCACCACAGCGCCGTTTTCTACAATAGGAGCTACTGCAGTATGTCCTTCAAAGAGTGTGGCGCCGGCTCTAACAGCCTCATCTATAAGCCATCTCCCCCATGCAAATCTATCAAGTACGTACCCCTCGCCTCTAATCAACAGTCTCGTCCTCTCATCTGGGCTTATAAGCTCAACGCCCTCAATTTTGTTTTGAAAAACTTTTGGATTAGGAGTGAGAAATCTCGACATTCTCTCTACGTGGTGTATTCCCAGTCCGTCGCCGCATGTCTTGACGCCGAGTTCCTCCCCCGACTTTGACTCCAACAAGGCGACTTTGAAGCCAGCTTTGGACAAGAGATATGAAACATAGGCGCCCGCTGTGCCCCCGCCGGCCACTACCACATCGTATTGCATAGCGAAGCCTCTACCTCTATTAAAAAACTTTTAGATTCTTAAAACGTCTCCGGGACGCATGACGTATACTCTAGACCGCGAAATAGCCTCTACCCTCGTCTTGAAGTCCTCTGGGTCTTGTTTAATCAACGGGAAGGTATTATAGTGCATCGGCACGACTCTTCTTGGCCTCAAGAATTGGACAGCTATAGCCGCCTCTCTGGGGCCCATGGTGAAAACGCTTCCTATGGGCAACAAGGCTATGTCTAAGTCGTACAGCTCACCAATTAACTCCATATCTCTAAACAACGCAGTATCGCCCGCGTGGTATATATTGCCCTCTGGAGAAGCTATTACAAACCCAGAAGGGGCACCTCTGTTGGCTGTGTGTAACGCAGGAGTCATGTATATCTCCACGCCTTCTCCTAGTTTAATTGTCCCGCCGATGTTCATAGGCATAGTCTGTGCCTCAGGCACTCCCTTTTCTGCAACTTCTAGAGTTAATTCAAAGGTGCCAACTATGGGGGCGCCGGTGGCTTTAGCAATCTCTACCGCTTCGCCAAAGTGGTCGAAGTGGTCGTGTGTAATTAATATATGAGTTGGTTTCAAATTCACCACATCTTGTAACGAGAGAGGCGAGAGTGGATTTGAAATCCAGGGGTCTATCAATAACTTAATAGAAGACAGCTCCACTATAAACGCCGAGTGTCCAAGCCACTTCACTTGCATAAACTAAAATAATACAATAGTTAAAATCTTTATTCTAAATGTATTAATAAGTATACGCCGGGCTCTTTTGCAGACATCACAGCGTCTTTTTTCTCTTGATAGACGCCTACCACCACTCCGTCTTTTACCAACACCCAGCCTCTTTTCCCACTTTTTTTAGCAACTTCTTTCCATGTCAATAGCATTTCTTCAATCATATCACCAGACCTTCTTCTTCAAAACATCTATTTCTACGGAGAATGTCGCTATTGACTATAACTCCGCCGTAGAGCTCGGCTTTCTCTCGCCCCAGCGCCAGCGAGGCAGCGATTCTCCCCACTGCGTCAGCTTTCATTATACCCGACCCCGATGTGCCCGCGGCCACATAGAGCCCATTGGCTAGTCTATCGACTATTGGTTGGTAGTCTACAATATTTTCATCGTAATGGCCGGCCCATCCACTATAGGGAAGACGGCCTTCAAAACTGGGTATGTACTTAGACAAAACTGGATAAATTCCAAAACGCCATAGAGATTCCTCCAGCTCTGGCGTCTCTTCAAGGCTAAAAGGTCTACGGTCAGACACACCTATCCAAAACGCTCTCTCTACCGGCTCTGGTCTAATATATATTCCTCTAGGTAGTATAAACATAGGCATGTACTCCTCTTCTGTAAAACTAGTCTCTAACAAATCTTTTAGTTCACCATCCGCCCTTACTACAAATATCTGTCTTTTTCTAGGCTTCAAGGGGAGCCCTATGCCTATAGAGTCAAGGATTTTCTCAGTCCATGCGCCAGTGGCAAGTATTACATTTCTCGTCTCTATTGTGCCATTTGATGTTTCAACAGCAGATATCTTTATGTCTTGCCAAAGAAACGGTTCACCTGGCACGCCCAGCGGGCGAGTGGGTGAGAAAACAACAGACTCTACTTTAGTGTTAAATAAAACTTCGCCGCCCGCCTCTATAAAAGAGTGGTAGTAAAATTTAACTAACTTCTCGGGGTCCATTATGCCAGCCTCCTTTACTAATAAACCAAAGGCAACGTCTGGCAGACCCATTTCCCTAGCCTCTTCGTCGTCTGATACTTTAAATCTAATAAGAGATTTCAACTCTTTGATTAGTTCTACGGCGACGCCACTGTTTTTCAACTCTACTGCGATGTTTTCCATAGCACCTGCACTCGGATAAGGGACGAAGAATAAGTACCCGACGAATTTCATGCCGAGGTCGACGCCTTTCTTCTGTAGATCTTTGTAGAAGTCTACACTTGTCTTTGCCAGAGCTCTGTTTATCCACGAAGTAAATATCGTACGGAATGCGGCGGCAGATCTGGCAGTGTCGCCCATTCCGGCGCCCGCCAATTGATCAATAACTAAAACACGCGACGCCGGAGACAATTTTTTAACGTAGTAGGCAGTAGACAGACCTATGACGCCAGCGCCGACAACAACATAGTCGTACATTGTGTAATTAATAAATAGAGCTATATATCAATATCTTCAGAAAAGCTTTATATCAAAAATCACACTACTCCAATGATGAAGTACACCGCGCCGTTGATTAATGAATTAAGAATCCACAACTGATTCCTCGTTACAGATAGCTTTTATTAAAATGGTCAACGGCTGTATTCCTAACTTCTCTAGATCTTTTAAAACTTTGCTATCTTCCATATCTATAACTCTATTTGTGTTTATACAGACTATATTGATGTGGGGAGTTACACTATCGTAGTACGTCCTACCATTGTGTTCAAAAGATATGACTAAGCCAGAGTCTTCTAAGAGCTTCAATATTGAATAAACTGTACTTGCGCTAATTGACGGTATTTTTTGTTTTACTTCATTTAAAATGTCATTGAAAGTGGGGTGTTCTTTTCTACGAAGTTTTTCAATTACTATATTCATAACTTCGACTCTCTGAGGCGTTATTCTATAGCCTCTATCTTTAAGCATCTGGACTATGTGCGGAGTATCCATCAATATTTCTTTCTTATAAGTATAAAAACCTATTTCCCCTTAGAGATCAAATATAAATTTAACTACCTTATTGAGACTATGTCCCTCAAATTTGAAATAGTCGATGTGCCAATTCCGCAAGGCACTAATGTAATTATCGGCAAGGCACATTTCATAAAAACAGTAGAAGATCTATACGAGGCATTAGTGACGTCTGTGCCTGGCATAAAATTCGGCATAGCTTTTTGCGAAGCGTCTGGCAAGAGATTAATTAGACACGAGGGTAATGACGAAGAGTTACGAGGGCTTGCCATAGATGTATGTAAAAAAATAGCCGCCGGCCACATCTTTGTTATATATATAAGAAACGCTTGGCCCATAAATGTACTCAACGCAATTAAAAACGTCCATGAGGTAGTTAGAATTTTCGCCGCCACCGCCAACCCGTTGAAGGTAATTGTTGCAGAAGTAGAGCCGGAGAGAAGAGGCGTGGTGGGCGTAGTAGACGGTTACTCACCTCTCGGAGTCGAGGGAGAAGCAGACAGAGAAGAGAGAAAGAAATTCCTTAGAGAGGTGACTAGGTATAAAATTTGAAGAAGCTAAACCTAGCCACTTTTTTATATTTCACAGCTAATGGAATTGCTATAGTGGCTATACCGCCATATCTACGCGACCTCGGCGTTGTCAGAGAGACGTTTATAGGCTTTATTGTATCAACTGCTTTTTTAATTTCTGTAATTGCCAGGCCTCTGAGCGGAATTTTAGGCGATCGCGTCGGCTATGTCAAAATTATGAAACTAGGGGCGGCCGCCGCTGTCGGAGCTCAGATAATGTATCTATTCAGTAGCCCCCTGTGGGTACAAATAGGGAGAGTTTTCCACGGGCTTTCTATAGCAATGTTTTTACCTATGTCAATTGCTATGTCTGTCACAGAAGGCGTCAAGTCTATGGCATCTCGATCTCTAGCCGTCGGCCTGGGCAACGTTGCCGGTCCTCTACTCGGCACGTTAATCTACGACATGGGAGGCGCTAGGACTGCTTTCTTAGCGGCGTTGGCTCTACACTGTATAAATTGGCTTCTTATAAACGGCTTAGAAGACTATAGAAGTAGACACGGCGTAAAAGATAGAGTAGAGAAGAGAGTCTTTCTCTTCATGACTCTTTTAACTATCTACGCAGCTGTGTATATGGGCCTCTCTACTTTTATACTTGTCAAATTAAGAGATCTCGGACTCTCTCTAACACTCTGGGGCGTTTTTACAACAACAGCTGCGCTGTCTAGCCTAGTGCCGAGGGCAATTATGGCTAAGAAAAACTTAGTCAGTATAATTAATGCAGCGGCGGCCACGGCGACGGCTGCTTTTGGACTATTAATAGCCTCGGCTGCGTCAAACTACATCGAGTTCATCGTGGCGGGAGTTATCTTCGGAGTGGGACAAGGAGCCTTAGTTACGTCGTATCAAATTTTAGCTTTGGCACAGAGCAAACGGGCGGGACTAGCCAGTTCTATATACACTATGGGGTGGGACCTCGGCTCTATAATAGGACCTGTGTTGGGAGGTGTCTTAGTGGAGTCTCTAGGCTATAGTGTCTTGTATATCTTGCCGGTGTCTTTGTTTATCAACGTCGCCGTTCTTTTTATATATAGATATCACAGTGGTCGTGGCTTTTCTTCAAGCCCTAGCTAGTGATCCAGGAAGAGAGGTCATCTACGTCAAAATAGAAGAGGCAGAGGAGCCGGAGAGGTGTTGTGTAGTAGACAACGTCTTGAGGTCAGAAGTGGCTGAAGCGTTTAGAAGAATCGGCGTAGTGGAACTGTATCGCTATCAATACGAAGCAATACAGAGCATTAGATCTGGCGTCGACACAGTAATCGTCGCTGGGACGGGTCTTGGGAAGACAGAGGCCTTTTTAGCACCCATTATAGAACGAGCAGTTGACTCTACAGACGTGCCTCTCGCTTTAGTTATGTACCCCACAAAGGCCTTGGCTAGAGACCAAATCTCGAGATTTAGAAAAATCGCCGATAGACTAGGGATTAGAGTTATGGTATATGACGGAGACACGCCGCCGAGAGAACGGCGGATTCTCTACGAGGCTCCACCCCACGTCTTAATAACTAACCCTGACATGGTTAGCCAAGCTTTGATGTATATAGATAAGTTTCGGACATTGATTAGACGTGTGAAATACGTCGTCCTCGACGATTTTCATGTATACAGCGGCGTGTTTGGCACTCATATGTACTACCTACTGAGGCGGATTAAGAGATTTGTAACGCCGGTTTTTATAGCTACTAGCGCTACTGTGGGGAACCCGTCTGAGTTCGCTCATTCTCTCTTCCAGAGCAAGAGAGTAAACATAATCTGGGGGCCTCTACGGCGAAGAGGCCGTCTTATACAAATTTTGACGAGGCCTAAGTTTAGGTCGAAGTGGTCAGAAGCTGCCAAACTTGCATCTATATGTATAGACGAAGGTATAAAATGTATAGTTTTTACAGATAGTCATAGATATAGCGAAATTATCTACAGGGCGTTGAAATTAGCGGGACGAAGCGAGAGAGTTGCTATACACAGAGCAGGTCTAGATATTGAAGATAGAAGACGCGTCGAAGAAGATTTTAAAAAAGGCAGACTGGACGTAGTAATTTCTACGCCAACTTTAGAAATAGGGATAGACATCGGCGACGTAGACGCAGCGATATTGGCCTCAATCCCCCCCTCTTTCAACCGCTACCTCCAGAGAGTGGGGAGAGTGGGGAGGAGGGGGCAGACCGGCTACGCTGTGCAGATTCTGGGCAACGACCCCATATCTCAATACTATAGGAACTACCCCCATGAGTTTTTTTCAAGGGCGCCGGAGCCGCTAGGCTTTGAAAAAGAGAATACAGACATAGCAAAACTCCACATATTAGCTGCGACTTTAGACAAGTCCTGGGGGATAGAGGAGCTTTCGCCATTTGAATACGAGATTGTTCGAGACCTCTTGAAACGCGGCCTTGTGAAGAGAGTTGGGAAGTTTCTAAAAATCACGCCAGAGGGCCGCACAGTATTAAAAACTCTAAGTCTAAGAGGCTCTCCTCACGTAGTCAAGATTAAAACAAAAGGCGGCGAGGTTATTGGAGAAAGAGAGCTGCCTCTGGCATTGTATGAATTACACCCAGAGGCCATATATATGCACGGAGGGAGGACCTACGTCTCGAAGTCTCTAGACCTAGATAGAAGAGTCGCCGTGGTTGAAGAAGTAGACGCAGAGGACTTAGTCACGCAGCCTCTAGAGGATATGGAGCCTGAGCTATTAGAGATCTACGAGACAGGCGAAAGATACGGAGTCAAATACCAATACGGAAAACTGAAGATTAGAATAACTGTCTTCGGCTACGCACTAAAGCGCTTCACAACAGACGAAACGTTGGGCGAGTATTTAATAGAGCCCCTCTCTTATGAATTTATCACACGAGGCTCTGTGTTGTATATGCCATACCTACGCTTTAGCGAAAACGATGCAGTGGATTGGGAGGCTAGGGCTAAGGGTTATCACGCCGCCGAACATGTTTTGATATCTGCAGCAGAGATAGCGCTAGGCGCTTCGAAGACCGACATGGGAGGCATAAGTTACCCAGACGGTGTGATTGTGCTTTACGATTCAACTGTGGGAGGCAACGGCACGACTAAACTACTTCTCCAAAATTTCCATAGAGTAGTCGAAGTGGCCTATAAAGTAGTGACTGGATGCGACTGTTTCGACGGATGTCCAAAATGCGTCTTCTCGCCATATTGCGGCAATAATAACAAAATGCTGTCTCGAAGAAACGCAGCTAGAGTCCTGGCGGCAGTACTACAAGGTGAGGCCAAACCCACTGCAACGGGAATACCTAAAGAGAGAGGACTGGTTTAGAGAAATAGTTAAGAAATAGAGACTAGCCCCTCTTCGTCTATCTGTTCTACTCCTCTGCCCTGTCTCACATCTCTAACCTTGTGTGTATGTTTTAAATCCATCGCTGCAGGCATAGCAGTCTCGGGTACGTATAAGACTACATCGAGAGGAGCCGCTAGACTAATACCCTTTCTATTCTTATAACGCCAGATGGCGCTGTTGATTTTCTTAACTAAGTTAAACAATTCATAGTCGCCCCGCCAGTCCTCCGATGGGTCTTCCAGCGACTCGTTGTGTATAGACCTCCCGTATGCATATCTCCACACTTTATCTGTCACAAATGGCATAATGGGGGCTATTAGTTTGAAACTATACTTCCACACGGTATAGAGCGTCCAAACTGCAGCGTTTTGCTCTTCCTTTGAGAAGACGCCATCGCGGTTGTAAGCCCTCGACTTAACTAGTTCAATATAATGGTCTGCAAAGTCGTGCCAAATAAATTCGTAAAGCAGATGGACAGGTTCGTATACGTCGAAATCTTCATAAGCCTTTATCACTCTAGACGCTGTATGGTAGAGCTTCGCCAGAATAGCTCTGTCCACTGCTGTGAGCAGCGGCTTTGCGGCGGGTTCTTCAAAAGAGAGCACAAACCGGGATATATTCCACAACTTTGTGACAAACTCTTTACCTTCTTTTATTACATTCTCATTATATCTATAGTCGCTGCCCAGCCTTCCAGCTGCCGCTGCCCAGAACCTCACTGCGTCTGCGCCATATTTCTCCACCGGCGCTAATAAATCTATTACATTGCCCTTAGATTTGTGCATGGCCTCTCCTCTCTCGTCTAGTCCCATTCCGTTAATTCTTACATATTTAAAGGGAATGTCGCCGTGTAGGAGATATGCCCTTAGTAATGAATAATATAACCACGTCCTTATGATATCATAGCCCTGTGGCCTCATTATAGAATGCGGATAGACTTTGTCGAATACATTAAATCTCTTTGTAAAGCCTGATGCATACATCCAAGATATAGAGGAGTCAAACCAAGTGTCAAACACCCTAGCATCGCCTTGAATTTCGCCGTCAACACAAGCGTTTTTAACTTCCTCTGGCGGCTGGTCGATCCAAGGTCTGTAGTACCTCCCCCCTTTGGGGACTATGGGCATCTTGCTGCCGTCGCGTTTAACACACCACCACAGAGGTATCTCAGTGGCGTAGTAACGTCGACGTGACACAGGCCAGTCAAGTTCTAGAGATTTTATCCAATCTATTAACATCTGACGATACTCAGGAGGCTTAAACTCCATCTTTGCCGCCAGCTCTATCAACTTCTCCTTCAACTCTACTTGTTTGACAAACAACTCTCTCGTAACAATAATTTCAATAGGCGTCTTACAACGCCAACACACCGGCACGTTGTGGACAAGTCTCTCTTGTTTAATTAACAACCCATCTTTCTTCAAATCTGCGATTATCCTCTCCCTAGCCTCTCTAACGTTTAAACCGGCGTATCTACCTGTCTTAATCCTCCCGCCTTCGTCTATTATAATCCTCACTGGGAGTTTCAACTCGTTGACTATCATCAAGTCTCTCGTATCGCCGAAAGTGGAAATCATAACGAGGCCTGTGCCGTATTTAGGGTTGGCAGCCCTATGGGGTAAAATCGGCACGACTTGCCCCTCGGGCGGCACTACGGCGTGTAGACCGTTGAGTTTTTTATATCTCTCGTCATCTGGGTGGAATATCACAGCGACTGTGGCGGGCAGGAGCTCTGGCCTGGTGGTAGCTATGATGATGTCTTCGCCAGTCTCTTTAACTTTAAACACTATATAGTTTAAGTATGTCTCTTCCTCCTTATACTCCATCTCGGGCTCAGCTAATGCTGTCTTACAACGGGGACACCAAGGCGTCGGCCTCTCTGCCTCATATATAAAACCTCTGTGCCACAAGTCTATAAACGTTTTCTGAGTCATCTGTCTATACTCCTCGCTGTCTGTTCCATCTGGCCAATAGTCAAATGACAAACCCCACCTCCTTAGCGATTGTACAAATTCTTTTTCATAACTATCTAACTCTTCTTTACACATTTTTAAGAATTTATCCCTCGGCACTTCATGAGCAATTATGTTGTACTTCTTTTCGACTTGTACTTCAATTGGAAGTCCATTTCTGTCTAAATAAAATGGGAATATGACATCTACCCCCCTCATTCTGAGAAAACGAGCTATCATGTCGAAATGTGCATACGACGCCGTTTGGCCTATGTGTGGCCTATTACTAGAGAGGTAAGGCGGCGGCGTGTCAATTACAAATATAGGTCTGTTTCCAGAAATTTTAGTCGTAAAGAGGCCTTCCTCCTCCCATGTCTTAATTAATTCCTCTTCCCATTTTATATCCCATCGAGTGGGCAAATTTTTCAGCACAGTGTTAGATTATAGACTCTTTTTTAAGTTGTTACGATTTGCAATAAAGATTTAAATATTATACATGATCCCCCATAATGCTTAATCGTGAAATCTACCTCATAGCCAATAGTTCTGATGCTAGGCTGGGCGAGTTTCTAATTGAATTAAACTTCGACCAGCCTGGCATTTTAGCTACTTTGTCAAATATTTTTGCAGAACACGACATTAATATTATCAACATAGCCATTGACGCACAACGTAGAAATTTACACTTTATAGTTGACTTAACGACTGTTTCAGAAGACCAAATTAGGGAAATTACTAAACAACTTCAAATGTTTGCATTTGTAAGAAAGGCAAGATATAGAGTTTCAAACACTACCGTCTTCGTCCCACGTTGGATTTTACATGTAGTTAATGGAAAACCTACGTTAGCAGTAGAAAAAGAGTTAGCAAATCTATTGACTCAGCCTTTAAAACTAGCTGAAGAATTAGCAAAAAGAGATGTAAAAACATTAAAGGAAGTTATAACATTGTTAAATACCTCTGTTTTAGAAGAGGTGTTGTACATAGCACAGTTGAGAGGATTAGCGGTTGTAGAAAACACAGCTGTGAAAAATGGAAAGCTACATGCTAGACTGTGTAATTTAATTTACCCGCTATCTAAAGTCTATATTGAGACAATGTTAAAAGAATTTGGTCTTCATTATACAATTACTGAAGATAGTAATTGTATAAATTTAAACATTTGATATTTTTTGTAAATATATATCTAACAAACCGGCTTTACTAAAAATATCACACACTCTACATACGTCTCTTGACGTCGACGCGCCACAGTGTCTACAACGACGTATACGCCATTCATGAGTTGACGACTTTAACGTACGGGCTAATTTCTCGCCAAACGACACAAGGTTGTATTTCACAGAGGGCATGTCTTTCTCTAGCTCTGCCAATAGAAACTTTAAATCATATCTTGGGTTTGAAACGACATAGGGACATTCTAGCTCCATTAGTGGTAAGCCGTTGTAATAGGCGTAGAGAGCTATTTCTTCCTCTCTTATATATTTAAGCGGTTTTATCCTTGGAATTAAGTCTTTCTCCTCGGCGTCGTCGTACACTCCGTGCCAAAGAAAGCGCGTTAAATTACCCATTAACACATTGAGGAGAACTGTCTGAGCCTCATCGTCTAAGTTGTGAGCAGTAGCTATTTTCGTCCACCCCCTCTTCTTCCCAATTATATTCATAGCTCTTCTCCTCAAGACTCCATCTATTGTACACATATGGATTTCATACCCTGCCTTTGCGAGCCTTTCTGAAACTTCTAACGCCGTGACGCCGTAGATATCTCTAAAATGATATACTTGATACTCCACGCCGAATTTCTCTGCCAATTCTCTAACGTAGTCGCGCCGCGCCATTCTATAGAAACAACTGTATGGATGCCCCTCGTTTATAGTAAATGCTTCAAATTTTACATTGTTTAAAACACCTTTTTGTTTTAGTTTACCAAGTATATACAATAACACAAGACTATCCTTCCCCCCAGACACTGCAATGCCCACGTAGTCTCCCGGCTGTATCAACCTCTGGGTTTTTATAGTCTCAACGACTTTTCTCTCAATTGAGTTAAAGAGGCAGCGGAGGCATAATTTCTCTCCGCTTACTGCTCTTAAGTATTGGGCATCTCTCTTCCCACACCTCGTGCAAATCATTTTAGATCTATGTGGGGCACCACTCCGTGTTTACGCTCAGCTTTCTCAATTTCTAGAGTATATGTATCTAGAGAAGTTCTGAAGATATAAAACACTATGCCGCAGTTCATACATCTTGCAATCATAACTGTATTTTCAGGCCCTCTATGTCGATATGTATGTGGTGGGGGCATTGCCTCCCACTCAGGCAAGCCACAACGTGGACAAGTAATCACTCCAAAATTTCCGAGTCTAATATTTTAGTCTTTTGTTAAACTCTCCCTGAGCCATCGCCACGCTTCGCATAGATCGCTAAAATTCATATGGCCACCGCTCTCTCCCACTATCACTGTAAACATACCCACCCCCATGGCGCCGAGGTCTTCAAAACTGTCTCCAATGTATATTGTGTTGTAGGGCTCTGCTTTAATTCTCTTAAGAATATATCTAAAAACTGACCTACGTGGCTTTCTTAAAATAATCGAGTCAGACGTAACTAATACGTCAGGATGTATGCCAACGTGGGTAAAAAAATCCTTTATAAAACACTTGCATTGAGTATTAGACAACACTCCAAATCTACCAAAGCCTCTAAGCCACGAGATAAACTCTATCGAACATCGCTTTGGCTTCATTATGGCATACACCTTATCAACAAACTCTTTTTCTAAAGTTATATTAGAGACATTTATTTTTTTAGAAATAATCTTCGCCACTAATCTCAAAGGCGTCTCGTAGCCCTCTCTATTTATCTCCTTTAAAATATCTATAACCTCTATATCTAACTCTACAACTTCTCTCCAGACTTCCCAAAAGTCCACGTAGTTGACTAATAGACCCCAGAAGCTGAGTATAAAGTTCATCTAGCTCTATACCTAATAGATGGCCCACAGATAGCCTCAACACGGCCTAGTTCTATAAGTCTTTGTAAAAGCCTCGAGGCTACTACTGGAGGAACCCCCCGCGCCGCAGCTACTTTTATAATAGTTTCGAGATCTGCCTCTCCTAAATCACTTAAAATGCGGTAGATCGTGTCCACGGTCCATTGTTATTTATTTTTTAAAATATTATCAAACCAAAACCAATTGTACCTACCAGCGACTACCATAAACGCAGGTACTACCAAAGGCCTTATTATAAAGGCGTCTATCAAAGCTGCGATAGCAATTGTAAAACCAGCCTGTTGTAATAGAGATAGTTGAGATGTCAAAAGTGTAGAAAATGCAACTGCTAAAATTATAGCCGCACCTGTTATAACAGGCCCCGTGGACACAATAGCACGTCTAATGGCCTCCTTCTCATCAAGTCCTTTTTCTAATTCTTCTTTTATACGAGCCACTATAAAAATGTCATAGTCTGTGCCTATGGCTAATAGGAAAGAGAATAGAATAATGGGGACTAACCAATACGTAGGCGTAGCCATAATCTCTTGAAATATCAACACCTCTAGCGCAAGGCTCCAACTAATTGACATAAATACTGTTATGAGAAGCCTCGCCGGTATTATAAAACTTTTTAATAAAAACATCAAGATGAGGTATACTGCGAGTATTACAACAAATACTTGGAAATTCCAGAATTTTACATAGATCTCTTCAAATATTATATGTTTCCACGCCGCTGCGCCGCCTATTAAAAACTCTCCAAACTCAACTCTTAACTCGTCAAGTCTTTTGTATACATCAAGTAGGGCGTCTGATGTGTCTTCGACTGAGAGTTTAATCTCGACGACGTGCCACTCACCCCTATTGTATACCGTATAGTTAACGAAATGCGGCAACTTCTCTATCTCGTTTAGTAGAGAAGTAGATGGCTCTGATTTCATAACGACGTATGTCTTCGAGATAGCTGAAATATCTGCGAAGTATCTAGACAATATCTCCAAAGCCTTCTTCTCCTCTGTCTCCGGCATGGCGACTACGGGATTTGCCGTGATTTGAAGCGTAGTTAATAAAAATAGAAAAGAGACTAGAGTCACTAAGGCGGAAGCTATAACAATAATAAGCGGCTTTCTCAAAGCGGTGTCTACAGCCTTCTCTAACATCCGCGACCTTCCCCCATGGGTAGCCAAGGTTTTTTTCGGCCAGAATATCCTATCGCCTAGAAGTGTTAAATACATAGGAAATATAAAAAACACAGCGGCTGTGATAAAAGCAGTTGTGATTAAATAACCCACACCTATAGATTGCATAAATGGGAGGTGAGACAAGGCGAATGAGCCCAACGCAGTTGCTACAACTGCCGCACTAGCCGCAATTGCCCTGTTTGCATACGCCCTGACAGACTTCACCGCCTCGTCTCTACTTAAGCCTCTTGCACGTTCCTCTGCGTATCTACTAGCCATTAATAACATATAATCTACTCCTATTGCGAATATAACAGGCGCCGACATGTATACAACCAGATAGTAGATCGGCTGAATACTGTGTATCTGGTAGAAAAACCCCAGAGTAGATAGATATGTCAACCCAACTGTTGAAATTATTAAAAGAGGTGTGAGCAACGTCCCCATTACATACAACAATACGACGAACATGGCTAATGCCGTAGCTTTGTCTATCTTTGAAACATCTTCAGTAACCACTTCAGTAAAGCTTTTTAGAAGTGTCTCAGTGGACACAGCTATGCCAATATCTCGGGGGACTGCGGGAGTGTTTTCAGACCTAACCAACGCCAAGACGTAAGTATTATTTCTCACAAACATAGCGGCTTCTTGTAATGTATATAGATTAGGCGGCGGAAATCTAGACGTAATGTTTTTCAACAACTCTGCCCTAAATATGGCAGCTACTTTTTGCACATCGCCGCCACATACTAAATATGGTAAATAAGGCCTTAGCCCAGGCGGTGTTTTATTAAGAATTGATATATACATATATTGTTCAACACCTAGTTTATCTACTTCTCTTGCAAGATCTATTAATGTCTTATTTAATTTATCTAGTAGTATTTCTTCAACAATTTTCTCAACTGTAGATACAGAGGCCCAGTTGCGCCAATTTACATTTTTTAAAAATTTAGATACATTGCCATACGCTATATCAGCTGCCTTTCTCACAGCAGTATCTATATCGTATTGTTCAAGATATTGTCTATATAGTGTTAAAAACCTCTCGGTTTTATTATCAATAGCCGACCCAGACGCAGCTATGCCGTACGTAGCTAAGATTAAAAACTCTGCATATCTCTTAGCCTCTCTATAGGCCTCAGCTAAACGCTCCAACTCTGTACAAAGTCTTGATGTCTCATCTACGATCAACGTTGTAGTATTGATAAATATATTTGTATAATTATCTACAATCTCCTCCACCTTCTTTTGATATAAGTCTATGGCTTTGTCTAAGATACTCCACGGCGTAATTGAGTCTGGGTATAGACTAGAGAGAAGTCTGGCCTTCGCCTCTACTCCCGGGCCGTATATCAAAACTGGCACTTCTTTAAGATTTGTGGAATTAGACGAAATAATTTTTTCAACTAATTTTAGCTCCGAATTCGGCGGCATTAGTTCTCCTTCGTCGTATACTAGATAGTTAAAAACTTGATTAGAGTAAAGAGCTAGGTAAATAAAAGAGGCCAACACTACAAAGGCCACGGCTATGTATTTCTTCACTCCAGAGCTAACGTCTTTAGGTTTTTTACTTTTTTGCAAAAGAATTTAAACTCGCCAGGGGGTTTTTCTGTGCATCATGTTGTTATGCTGGCGGCGGGAGATTTCAAAGCTAGATATGTCCGTTATTTATTAGCCACGCTGGCTATTACAGTAGGCGTGGCTTTGACGATAGCGTTGACGGCGGTTAGCGACGCCACGAAGTTGTACGTAGAGCAGATGCTATACAGAGTGTACCCCGCCGACTTAATGATATACTCCGAGTCTATAAATATTCCCACCCAGCTTGTTGAATCGATTAGGAAGATTCCACAAGTGGAAAACGCAGAGGGTATTATCATTATGACTGGTATATATAACGGGACAATAGTGTCTATAATTGGCGTGCCGCTTAGAGAAATTGACTACTTTGCAATTGACTTAAGAGAGGGAAGACTCCCAATTGCGCCAGGCGAGGCAGTAGTGGAGGAGTCCCTGGCCGTAAGACCAGGTGAGGTCCTCTCAATAAAGGTCTACCTGGGATACGGCGGTGAAAAGACGCTAAGAGTTAAGGTAGTGGGGGTGATGCGTAGTTTCCTAAAGGGCTTCGTAGGAGCCTTTAGACTAAACCTTGTCGTAGTCCCCCTAGACTGGTTACAAGATAGCTTAGGTACCGGTCCTTTTGTAAATGCAATTCTCATCACTATGAAAGATAAATCCGACGCCGTGGCGTTTTACTACGTACTAAAAGATACGTATAGAGAGGCGCAAGTATACACACAAGAAAGTCTGCTTAAGGCAGTGTCGCAAGTCTTTAGCGCCTTAAATACAGTATTTTCTATAATCAGCGGGACGGCTCTAACAGCCGCCGCTTTGACTACCTTCTCAGTGATGTCGATAACCGCCAGAGAGAGATTGAGAGAATTTGGATTATTAAAGGCGATTGGTATATCGGCTAGAGAGATAGTGCTGTCAGTAGTACTCGAAGTTCTTATAATAGCTCTCATAGGCGGCTTAATTGGACTCCTCGTGGGCTTCTACGGAGCGCAGATAGTAAGAGATATTTTAACCAGCATGGGGATAGATTTCAACGTCCCCATATATTTCAAACAGTCATATATAGCGCAAGGGCTGGGCATATCGCTCGCCGTGGCGTTAATTGGCTCTCTAGCACCGCTTTATAGACTGGCCAAGTTAAGGCCACTTGAGGTACTACAACTATGGCGGTAGAGTTAGTCGACGTGACAAAGATCTACAACGGCACGGTGAGAGTCGTAGCTCTAGAGCATATATCGCTATCTATAAGCCGTGGAGAGACAGTCGTCATCATGGGGCCTTCGGGTTCTGGGAAAACTACATTACTCAATATAATTGCCACGTTAGATAGGCCCACTAGCGGCGAGGTTCGGATCTTAGGCGTCGACGTGACTAAGATGTCTGAGAAAAAACTGGAAAGATTTAGACTGAGGAATATTGGATATCTCTTCCAAAGCTATAATCTAATTCCGTATCTCACAGCTGAACAAAACATAGCACTGCCGTTGCTAGCACTTGGTATTAAAAAAGAGCTTGCTTTAGCAAAGGCACGTGTTTTATTAGAATTCGTAGGCTTGGAGAAGATGGGTAAGCTATACCCACATCAAATGTCGGGGGGTATGCAACAACGTGTGGCAGTTGCAAGAGCTTTAGCAACTAATCCGCCCGTACTAGCTCTCGACGAGCCCACCTCAAATATAGATATAGACAACGTATCTATTGTACTGGGGTTGATAGCTGCTGTGAATAAGTTTTTCAAAACTACAGTCTTTATAGCCACCCATGACTTAGACGTGGTGCAGATAGCAAATAGGATAGTGTATATCCGCGGCGGCCGTATTTACGAAAGTGGAGAGCCTCCTCGTAGAGCGGTTAAAGTAGATTTTGAAAAAGCTCTTGAGTCTTATGAAAAAATTAAACACATAGATGAGTTGTTAGGTATATGAAGTACCTCTTGTTAGCACTTCTCATTGTCCAACTTCTAGCAGCCAGTACTACAGTAGTTATGACATATACTACAAAGCCGTGGGGAGACACAATTCTTACGACAATGACTAGAGAGTTAATTATCAACAAAGGGCCTCATGCTGTAGAAGTCTCGGGCGTCGTCGTGCCTCCTTATACTGCTATAACGATAGAGAAAGAAGTACAGAACATTTACCCGCCCTTTATAAAAATTGATTTGTCTATAGACTTTGTAAACGCCACATTAGATAGAGAGATCCTTTACGCAGATGAGTCTAGCTTAGTGAGAATAAGCTTTAGATTCACCTCACTCCTCAAGATAGCCGTGCCGGTAATAGTGTCTATAAGCATAGACGATAACATAGCTGTTCTCTTCGACACACCTCCTACATCAATTTCACAGATATCTGGAATGAGGGTCTATTACTGGACAATTTTAGTAGAGGACTCATCAACTTTTGAACTTAGTTTAAAAATTAAGAGGTTTGGGAGCTTCGGAGCGACTAGACTACCCACTATTGTAATCACCTCTGCACTAGAACTAAACCAGACAGTGAGAAATATTGAAAAGCAGATTGAAAATTTTAGATCCGCCTATTTATATACGTCAAATCTCAGCGCTGCTATGACACAATTTACAGATATTGTATATAGACAAATTAATAATTTAACACAACTTATACAAATCTTTAGACTAACAGGTTCGGCATTATTACAAGGGGCAGACGGCGTTAATATGTCGGCATACGCCTTAGAGGCCCTCAGAAGACAAATACTTGCTCTGGGAAACGCGGCAGAAACAGTAGCCCGCGTAATAAACCAAAGTCTTCTACTATTGGATTACCAATACGTGGCGTTAATAACTGCGGCTAATATACTCGAGACCCAATCCGCCGCGTTGGTGTCATATAAGAACGCGGCACAAGAAGCAGATCGAGCTGTTGTGAAAAATAAAGAGGCGCTGTTACAGATAAGAAGAGACTTAATACAAATTAGTCAACGAATTGATAAGACAATATACGAGGTTCATAAAACAAAAGATATTACAAGACTTCTTCCAAATAACGTAACGGCTGTTGTAGACCAGGCCATAGATAATGTAGTCATACAATTACGGACGTTAAAGAACACCGTTGATGTTTTAATAAGTACTCTAGACGCGGCGATTTCGGCTCTTGAAGCCACGTCGTCTACACTACGATCGACACAAAAAAGTCTAGGTGAGATAGCCCCACTTCTTAACTCCACAGCGGCTTCGACAAGGCAAAACGCTACCGTGTTGAAAAATGAGATGCCGATTATTTTAGCAAATGCATCAAGTAATTTATACCAACTCGCTAGACAACTGTATATAGTTGGAGAAGATGTATTAAAGTTATTAACTCCATTGGCCAACGCCTCCAACATATTGAAAAATGTAGGTATTACACTTCTTCGATCAGCCGACGATCTAGAGGCCTTCCGTAGACAACAGCTAGAGACATTACCTAGAGTGGGAGGACTGCAGTCGATTGTATTAAACTTCAGCGATACTTTAAGAAGAGAAATTGAAAATTTAAAACTTCAGAAAGAGGTAATAGAAAAATATTACAGAACTGTAAATGTTTCAAGAGTAGAGGTCCAGTACTATGTTGAATTGCCAGTAGCTATGAAAAATACAACAATACCAACGCCCAGATATGTAGAGAGAAAAGATTTACAGACTAACGATATTCAAAACCTAGCGGGTTTGTTGGTAATCCCGTTATTAGCAGGCCTTGTGATAATTCTCTTAAAACTTAGGTCTTAAATTCTACAAATTTGGTCCTATTCCACCCAGTGAGCGACAGACCTGTTATCTTTGTCCACGTCTTTGAATCTACCTTAAAGGAACTTTCTACTTTCTCTCTGTGGCCAACTACATTGTATGTACAGAATGGAAATACGCGGCCGTCTGGCGTCGCGTAGTGGATATCACAGCGCTGTACTCTCTCTATGTCGTAATTCATAGTATCCATAAAGTGCATAATCCCAATGCCAACTACGTTAAAGAAGAAGCGGCCTAGCGATTCGTAGTCTTTTCTCAACAAGAAGTCGTATATCAACTCTTTCACTTTTTTATGTTTTACAGCCTTTACTAGCTTAAGCGCCTTTACTTTAGCTGCGTGTTTAAACAGACCTCCTTTAGCTGCAGTGTAATATATATCCCAAGCACCCTTCTCAAAGACGTCGACATCTACGAGTTTTGTAATTGGGTAGATCTTCTTTTCGTCCTCGTCATAGTATATGAAAGTGGCGGCGCCGCACATGGGATTCATAGAAAATAGAGGCCTGGGGGAGTCCGTCAAGACCTCTACCATTTTGGCCAAAGCCACGGGCCAGTTAGTAGGTCTCCAATCCCAACGGCTTATCAATCCTCCAGTCTGCCTCTCTATTTCAATAATTGTGTCAGGTATAGTAATTCTATAGCTTCTAAGCTCTTCTTTACTATACAGCCTGGCTCTACCTGCAAAACTCACCGGTTGGATATTTATCCATCTCACCACGTCTCTATTTTTAATCGCCACGTCGATTATTTTACCTAGGTCTTTGTCGTTGTAGTTACGCGCCAGTGTCACAACTAAGACAATTGAGCGGTGCCCAAGTTTCCTCGCGTTCTCCAACACTCTCTCTTTTATTAACCTATAGGCCTTGGGGTGGTAGAGTCTATGTCTCCACACCCCTTCGTTATTCTCGTCAATTGTGTCAAACTGTAGATATAGAGTAGAAATGCCAGCGTCTAGTAAAGCCTTGTAGTACTCTATGTCGTTTGCGAGTCTTATACCATTAGTATTTACCTCGATATGTGTAAAGCCTAATCTACGCGCAATTCTAACAATTTCCGGCAAGTCGTCTCTCAGAGTGGGCTCTCCGCCGGATAGCTGAACTGCGTTTGGAGCCCATGGTTTCTGAGCTCTAAGTGTTCTCAACATATACTCAATCTGCTCTATAGTCGGCTCGTAGACATAACCAGCTGCTCCGGCGTTTGCAAAACAGACTGGACACGCCATATTGCACCTATTCGTCACGTCTACAATAGCCAAGACGGTGTTTGATTTATGAACTGGACAAAGGCCACATCCATCTGGACAAGATCCCATATCTTTATAAAATTCTAAATCGGTATAGGGATTTGCCAAACCCTTCGCAATATATTCGGGCCTGTCCCACTGTAAAAAGTAGTAATACATCTCGGCATCGCCCCAGTATAAGTCCTCAAATACGCCGTGTTCATCACATTTTTTCCTAAGCCAAATGGCGCCGCCTTCTTCATACACCACTGCAGGTATACGCGCGTTACACACAGGACACAGCGAGAGAGTAGATTTAACCACTCTCGTGTGTTCAGGTAGTCCATATCGGTGTTTTAAAAGACTCTGCCATTTTTCATTCATTAAAGTAGATTTATATCTATCTGGTAAATTGAATTTTGACAAATCGACTAATTTAGTTGTCTTACTTATATCCTTAATAGCTATTTGTTTACTCATCAAAAACGGTTTGATAGTCTATTTATATACTTTTTAACTTCATTAACGGAAAAGAGTAAATACTTTCAAATACTTCTCCTCTATGAAGCGTATTGAAACTGTACTCAACAACCTGGGCATAGGGAGTAAAGAAGTAAATATATATATAACCCTGGTAGAGAAGGGGGCTTTGACTGCGAGAGAATTATCAGAAATTTTAAAAATTCCCTATACCAAGATATATATCTATTTAAAAAAACTTGAAAATATAGGACTAGTGGAAATAGACACAAGAGAGAGGCCGGTTAAATTCCGGGCTGCTCCACCAGCAGAAGTATATAAAAAACTAGTAAACAGAACTTCAGACATCTTAAAGTCGTTAAAGCCGCTTTTTGATACACTACAAATGACATATGAAAGTAATTACGCAGTTTTAACTCCAACATTTCTAACAATAATAAGAGGGGGGGAGAGGATAATAGACTTGACTGAGGAGGTCATAGTCTCGTCTCACGGCGATGTTTATTTAGCCCTGCCCTTCCCAGAATTAGTTTCGTATAGACTCCTCGCAGTCGTTATAGAAGAGTCGAAGAGAATACCCATTAGAATATTAACTACAGAGAACTTAGCTTCGAAATTTGAACTCCCTCCACGTATCCAAGTCAAGACAGTCGGCGAGATGTTCGGAGGCGGCGCCATTGGCGACGCGGTATTAATATATGTAAAATATGGCGGCGAATTATCCGGCGTTTATTCCAACGAACGTTTTCTCATTGACATAGCGAAGACTTATTTTAACCACCTCTGGCTAAAGGCGAGGTATATATACCAAAATGAATAGAGAGATGTGGAGAAAATTAAATGTGGGGCCTCTGATAGATGAAGAGGGTCTGGAGCACTGACTAATCTAAATCTATTCTAGAGGACTCCCCTTTTACAATCTTAAAGAATTTAGACATAGATAAAGCCTCTCTAATCTCCTCGGCGAATTCCCTAGATTGCGTCGCAACTATCAACTGGCGGCTGTGCGCCAAAGACTTAACTAGATCTACAAAGGCTCTTCTTATATTTACATCAACATATGGAATTGGCTCGTCAAATATAATAAAGTCAACCCCTACGTTAGACACCTCACGAAGCGCCAAGGCAAGTGCTAAGGCCATTGATAGTCTCTGCCCGTCGCTTAGTTTAGAGATTCCAAACCTCTCCCCAGCTGGCCCCAGGGCGTAAAAATCGTAGTAGCCCTTTCGTTGTTCAAGATCAGCCCCTACCTTCACTATATCACCGTATTTATAAAGCGCGAGAAATACCTCGTTGAATTTATCCCTAGCTCTCTCTAACATGCGCGACCTAGTGTTGATCTTCACTAACTCAAGCCTAGATTTAATATTTTGAAATTTGCCATAGGCGTACAAAACGTTGTCGAGTTCCTTTCTTAAATTCTCCACATCGCCGCCTATCTCTCTCTCCACTTCTTCGAGCATCATCTTCTCTCTAAAATATTCAGATAGCCTAGAGGAGATCTTTTCAAACTCCTCAGCCGTTTCTCTCCAAGTTGAGTCTATGTTTATTACCTCCTCCGTGACGCCCGACTTCTTTAGAATATCCTCAAGTTCTCTTAACCTACGCCTAAGCTCACGAATTCTTATAGACTTGCCGAATTTTGACACAGCGTCGTAGATAACTTTTCTATCTACCTTGGCCAATAGCTGCCGTATTTTTTCTACTCTACGCTCAAGTTGTTTAATAGACTTCTCAAGCTGCAATATTCTATTTACTATCTCATCTCTCTCTCTCTGGAGTTCCGCCAAGTGTGACTTCGTTGAGAGATATTCAGAGACGTCGCTGGTAAGCGTCTCCATTTCGACTAATGCCCGTTCCAATTCGTATACTCTCGTCCGTAAGTCTTCTAACTCTTTTACTAACTCTCCATACTTCGAATCTAACTCTTCTATAAGTTTAGACACAGCTGTAGAATCCAGCATTGTTCCACATATTGGACATGTCGAGATGCCTCTTTCAAAAACATGTAGTGCAACAGTCCTCAAAGCTGATGAATAAGACACAGCTCGTTCTAACTCCTCTAGCTTCTTTTTGATCTCTACCAATGTCGTTTTTACATCTTCAAGACTTTTATACTTCTTCTGCAACTCTTTAAATCTTTGATACTGCGGCTCTAATCTCCGTAGCTTCGTCTCTAAGTTTGAGATCTCGTCCTCGACTCTCCTTAGCCTAGTCGTATAGTGATCGTATAGCTTCTTAGAGTCGTACAACTGAGTCTCAATCTCTCTAGACAATTTAACAATTTCTTCGTAGGCATTTATTAAAATTGTACTTAAGCTCTCTAAGTCGTTAGTTTTAGATAACTTGTCTAAAAAATCAGAACCTACCATATGTTCATACTCTTCCAAAACTTCTCTTAATGCACTTCTTATCTTCTCCACTGTAGCAACGTCAGGCTCTTTATCGACACTCGACTCTAAAAACTCAAGTTCAGACTTTGTTTTGTAGTATTCTATTAACACACTCTCTTTTTCTTTTAATCTTTCAATATATTCCGACCTCTCCCTGGCCAATTCCTCTACTTTTTTCGCCAACGCCGCCTCTTTCTCCTTCAATATAGAAATTTCTTCGCTGAGTGTATGTAGTCGGGAAATTAGACCTCTGTAGCCTCCATATTTTCTAATAATTTCTTTATACTTTTCGTAACTGGCTATTTTTTTCCTAAGCTCTTCGGCACGGTTGATCAATATTTTTTCAAATGACGAAATGTGTTTAATTACGTCGTCAATTAAGTCAACTCCAAATAGTCTATCTACTGAAAGAGCCCTTTTTTGTAGAGTCCCGTATATAAACCCCTCTAGTGTTCTATGGGATATATACACAAGGCGTTCGTATATATCTTCGTCTACACCAAGAATCTCTTTAAGTTTTTTCTCAGCGTCTCTGCCCTTAAGTTCTACATTATTCAGTCGTATTGTTAATCGTTCAGACCCTCTCCGCCCCATGACGCGAGATACGTAAAGCGTGTCTCCGCCTTTTTGTAAAGTTAAAGAGACTTTTAACTCTTGGCTGTCTGTATTTATTAAATCGATGAGTTTCGCCACTCTTTCTTTTACCTCTAGCTGTTTACCAAATAGAGCGTATTCAATTGCGTATAGTATAGAAGTCTTGCCAGCGCCTATCCTCCCCCACAATATATTAACATCGCCAAGTTCAAGAATGTGTCTTCCTCTATACGACCTAAAATTTTCAACTTCAATCTTCTTTAACCTCCACATCGACGCCAAATTTTTTGAGATATTCAACAAGAGCTGTCTTAACAGCTCTTGACCCCCCCTCTTTATATAGTAGAATTAACTTCTCGACTAATTTCCTCTCCTCTGTCTCTCCAAAGACTTTTCTAACTTCTTCAAGGAGGACCTCCACAAAGCTCTTTCTTCACTACCTTAAATATTAACCGCCGCTTTTAGATCTTAAAATTCTCACCCAGTCGTTTGAAAGAAGTGTGTTAGGCTGAGATGTCTGACTCGCGCCGGTTTGGCTAGACTCAGGCTGTAATCTTTTTATCTCTACACCAGTTTGGTTAGACTCAGTTAGTAATTTTTTTACCTCTGCAATTTTTTGATCTATATAGTTTTTAAGTTTTTCATATAGAGAATTTTCAATACGTTTAATTTGACTCTCAATATAATTTAATAACTGAGTTCTTAAAACTTCTAAAACTTTTTCAGTATCTATAGTAGCTGTAGACGTCTGCCTTGGCTTAGGGAATATTTTAACATCGACACCGTCGACTCCTTTGTCTACGTCTACTACCACTAATCCCACGCCGACGTTTTTAAAATACTTAGCATCTATATACGGCAACGCGCTGGGCAAAACAGCTAAATAAATTTTAACTGCGTCTAGGCCGGCCAACGCCCCAACTTTTTTATATAGCTCACTCTCTTCATAAAAATCGGCGGCGTATACGCCAACCGCCACTTTGTTAAAGCCCTCTATAAACAACAACGCATTCTCTCTCTCTTCTACATACTTCATACCTAAGACGTCTGTGAAGTATCTAGTTACTAAAAGTTTTACAAAATCCACGTATTACTCTAATTTCTTTATATAATACCACCCCTCCTTAGTAGAGTCGGACCACTCAAGCCCTAGAGGCAGCGCATATCCATATATCACAGCGCCTCGCCATACTGAATACTGAGGCTCTGTCACTAGCCGTATCCCCACTTTCGAAGCCAACACAGGGTTTCTCTCCTCAAGGGCCGTTTTCACTCTGCCAACGCTGTCCACTGCCACGTCTTCTAGACCTGGGGGGACCCGCCAGCTAAAAGCCCCCCCGCTGAGAATTATCTGAGAAGCTACTCTTTCCTGAATCTCGACTGAAACGTTTCTAAGCGATGTTACAATCGCAGTAGCTATATCCATCTCTCCATAGAGAGTGACGTCGCCAACAACGGCGTTTTCAATAAGCAATCTCGACTGTTCAATATAGCTCCGAATCTCTTCGTGGTTTGGGTCAAATACTATCTCACCTATTAAAAACCTCGTCCACGCGTACTCTTTAGGAAATTCTACTTCTACTACTGGAGACAGTCTTACTTTCGTAGTGAATTTATCGGGGTTAGACTTGGCATGTCTTATAGCCTCTTTTAAATTTCTTGGGACTAGCCCCACAGACCTTTTGACTAACTCCACGGCGTATTCCTCTCTAGCTATGTCACTATACCCCATGTCTTTTAAAATCTCTCGAGTAATGGCGTTAGACTCTGCGCCGCCTCTATTCAAAGCCACAAGGCCCTCTCTAATTAATGCAAAGCTGATAGGTGCCACTTGTATATTTCCATGCCCCCCCTCTACAATGATACAATTCACTGCGTTTTCTGCAATAGCCACAGCCAACGGCTGCGGAAATATAGTCACCGCTAAGATTTTAAACTCTTCTGCAAGTTCAGTGTATATATCAAAAAACGATCGATACATATAGTCAGGTGCTAACGCCGAGAGAGCAATAGAGATAATCCACCCCTTGAAACCCGGATCGCCAACGGGGAAATTCGCCAATGTGTATCTTGCTAATTCTTTTAATACTCTCCAAGCGTCTTCATCGTCTCTTTTCGCAACACCGTCTTTTAAAGGATATTTTAAATTCCGCTGCACATCTCTAACACTTGAAAGATATCTCCGCACCTCCTCGTCGCCAACCACCAACCCCCTTGTCAAAACCTCTGGAGGAATTCTCATCTTAACAGACTCCGGTAGGTCTCTTAGAAATAGTCCTCTTGTCTGTACAACTCTAGGCTCGTTTAAAGTAATGGGGCCGAATTTAACATAACTTGTGCCATAGTCAACGCCAAATGTGTACTTTAGTCTATACTCGTCTGATATCACAACTCTGCCCTACGTCTATGTTTTTTAACTTTCTGGCTTTATTTTAATCTCGCCGTTGGCCACCAAAATTAACACAGTGTCTCCCACGTCTATCTCTCCAAAATTTTCCACCTCTTCGTCAGTGAGCCAGAGGGTGACTCTAGGTATTGAGATCTTTCCCCCGCCGAAGGGTAGAGATTTTACAATTTGAGTAACTAGCGGCATAACTTCTCTCACAAGCTGAGCAGTTTGTTCGTCGTGTGCAGAAAAGGCGGCAACGGGGCCCGGCATTTCTCTCTCCTCTATGATATCAATCTTAATATATTTGACACCGGTGGGGTCGTAGACCAATTGTTTCGACACCACTACGCCGCGTATAGATAACATACGTCAAGAAGATTTCCCTATATAAAAGTATTACCTAAACCCCAGTTCTTTAAGGAGTTCCTCCATCTCAACACCTCGTTTTTCAAAATAGCCGCCTCTACCGGCGTATCTATCCAATATTTTAAGCCAATCTCCCGACTTTGTAATTGAGGCCATAGTTCTAAAAGCCTCTTCTAACTCCTCTACTGTGTACTCTCTATACTTTTCAAAATGAAACAACATCTCCACGGGAAGGCGAGGCCTAGGGGGAGGAGATTCTGCAGGCACGCCTACGACGAGGCCAAAAAGCGGATAGACTAGGGGAGGGAGCTCGAGTAACTTGATAATTTGACGAGTTGCGTTCTGTATCGCACCAATAAAACAAGTGCCATAGCCCAATGCCACCGCGGCTAGGGCCATGTTCTCCGCAGCTAAAGCGGCATCAACTGCCGCGAAGATAAATAGAGATAGTTTATTATCAGATATCTCACGCCCTCTTAAATTTAACAACTTTTTCAATCTATACAAATCCGCTAAAAATACAAATAGGTCTGACGCCTCTTCGACATGCGGCTGTTCTATTAATTTAGCAATTGAAGATTTCTTATTTTCTTCTACTACTCTCACAACAGTCCAGAGATGTAGTGTGGCGTCCACCGGCGCTAATCTACCAGCCTCCATTATCTTCCTTATGTGGCCCTCTGGAATACGTTCTTTTTTAAACCTCCTAATAGATCTTCTTTCTTCTACCACACCCCAGAAATCCACAGAGAGATTAGACGAAAATTTTTATATAGATACCATCCTCTCCCCCCAATGGCACAAGAATTCCCAGAGGACTGGGAGTATTCTGGAGGCGAGTTAGAAAAAACGTTAAAAGTACGTGCCACATGTCCATACTGTAAACACAAATTTGAGGTAGAGATTGGAGAGAGTTGGTACAACATAGGGTTTAGTATAAACTGTCCAAAATGCGGCCGTTCATTCCCAATAAATACGTACGGAGAGGTGATAGGCGTAGTTCAACCTAAATAATTCTAGTAATACCTCAATACTTGTTTTTTAACCGATAGTATGTTTTTACATGGAGCCTGTAAAAAAGATAGAAGAAGGGCTAAAAGAGCTCTATGATACAAACGTTGGAAAAATAGAGAGAGTCCCCGACGTAGATATTTTTGACGCAGGTGAAGTTGTTATTCTATACGTAGACCTGCCCGGCGTGAAAAAAGAAAATATAAAAGTTAGAGTCTACGACAGGTCTATTGAAGTATTGGCGTCTCCTTCTCAACAAGAGGGGGCGGGCAAACCACTTAGAAGAGAAAGAATGTCGAACTTCCCAGTGTCTAGAAAAATCGAACTGCCCTTCAGACTTAGAGTTGACAGCGCAAAAGCTGTTTATAGAGATGGAGTGCTGCAGATAGTGGTGACAAAAGCTGGTGAATACGGAATAGCAGAGTTAAAAATCGATTAATTACTCAGGCGGCGGAAGTGAAATACTCAACAACTTTGCATGTTCTTCAGTAATTTGTACCTCTCTATATTTTTCAGGTTTTGCAACTCCTCCCTCGATTTTAACTTTATGGAATATAAACTTCCTATTGGGCACATCTGCAGTAAATAGCCTTATCTCTCTCAACGTAGTTAAGTAAGACCCTAATTTTTCATCAGCCAACACTGTCGAGAGTTGTTTAGTCGCTAGCCAAGTCCTTACGTGTATTGCCAAAGCTCCACTATAGCCCTGTTGACTAAGGGCAGTTAATAGACGCTTAGTGATCTCAGCTACGTAACTTAATTTCTGCTCTCCGCCAAAAGATATATACACTACGTCTGGTTTACTCTCTACAATTTTCTTAGCAATTTCATTCTCTTTACCATCTTCATATGTGTAAACAACTGCAGCCTCATCTCTATAATTACCCTTTGATATATAGGATGTAACGAGGGCAGCAGCCATAGCGCTACAAATCCTATCTGGGTATGTGACAACTGCCACTTTTTTATAGTCGTCTAGTAAATTCTGCCCTACTAAATAACCAGTAAGCGATCTTAGATATATTTCTTGTTCTAGAGAGGCTCTACTTGCCGTGGCCATGTGACTATGTGGATTATTCTTAATAAACTATAAACGTGCCCACGAAAAGCCGAGTAACACCACATCGCCACTGTGTTTAGAAATCGTAGCTAATGTGAAGGTCTTCTTCACGCTATGCCCTAACCTACCCCCTCTCGTGATGTCAGTGGCGGAGATACCTCTATCTGGCTCGAGAAACACAACGACCATCGGCGCGTGATCTATACCAGGCCCCTTTTCATAAACTGAGAACAACGCGCCGAACTTTAAACCGCTTTTAACAACATAGCCTAAGTCTCTGAAGTACTTATAGATTTTATAAATTTCATCAAAGTTCTTTAATTTTTCTCGACCTAGAGCCGCCAGTTTCTCAATAGAAACCTCGACGCCGTCTTCAGTAAAAACTCTGAGCCGCCCCCTCTCTGCTAAATACAAAGCTTCGTAAAGTGCTAAAATTAGAGGAGCGTCGACTCTGTCTACTTCTTCTCTCTTTACTTTGTCGTAGCCTAGAAAACGGCCGTAAAAGCCTTCTCTATATAGTTGTCTAGCATACCCGACGTCTTCAACTACTACAGCAAGCCCCTTCAATAAGCCCCTCATTTCTTTCTAACTGTAACTACGGTGTTCTCGGCTATACCCAAAGATCTGAGGTCTTCTGCTGAGAGATGGACTTCGCCCTGGGGAACTTTCTCATCCACCAAGACTTTAAACACTTTCTTTTTTTCATGGGAGGAGCCGCCTGGCGCTACTACCTCTACCTCTTGAGGCTTATCTAACGCCTCATAAAGCGACGGAGAGATTTTCACTACACCCTCGTCTACTTCTCCAGATTTTACTCTCGCCTTACGCTCTCCTTTCTTTTCCTCTTTTTTTTCTCGTTGAGGTGTGAGAAATGGCGGTATGAGTAACTTTTTACCACGTTCTATATCTCTTCCTTCACCCATAGATAAGAAACCATACATGGATATAAACTTAGATGCTTACGAAGTTACAAACTGAAAATTTTTGAAGCTGTTCAAGTCTTTCTACCCATAGAGTCTCTCTAGTGCTTGGTCAAATGAGTGGCCTCTTATGACTAATGTAACAAATTGCGGAACGTCTTCTATTTTAACTCTTACTTGCCTCTTGTCGTCTCTATTGCGTATTGTAACTGTGTGATCCACCGGCGTCTTTTCATCTATCGTCACAGCTAGAGGCGTGCCTATTTCATCACATGCGGCATATCTACTGCCTATAGTGCCCTCGTCGTCATAATGCACAGCAAAACCCTCTAGTGCTAGCCTCTTGACTAGACTACGTCCTATTTTTACATACTCTTCTTTCTTCACAATTGGCAATACACAGACTGACACCGGCGCAATCTCTGGGGGTAGTTTGAGGTAGACTCTACCCCCCTCCTCTACCACGGCGTGTTCTAACACCACATATAGAATTCTATCAAGTCCAAAAGACGGCTCTACGACATGTGGCACAAATTTCTCTAAATCTGTCTTCCTCTTCTCTGTCTTTAAGTAGACCATGTCTGACGTTATGACTATGTCAGAAAAAATCACTTCTTTCTTCCCCTCGCCCAACTGTCTAATTATAATCTCTTCGTTTTCTTTCAATATCTTTATAACGTCGCCCATTTTCTCACCGTATCTCTGTCTTATTGCCGTAGGGTTGGGATAAAGTCTGGCAGTCTCAACCACGCGAGGCGTGGGGAGCCTCCGCTCTAGATACATCTCCTTCCCACTGTGTTTTGCATGGCCAGACAAGTCGTAGTCTGTTCTATACGCGTGGCCAGACACCTCTACCCACCCAAATCTCTCTGTGAAGACCATTTGGTCATAAGACTTAGCTGAATAGTGAGCACGTTCGTGAGGCAACTTCCCCAAGAATTTCTGCCGCTCTAGGGGGACTCCCAGTTCTATTAAAAACTTTGTCGCCAATGCCATAAAAAACGCCATCCACTCGTTGGCGTAGCCTCTCTCCACCACTTCTCTGGCAGTTATGTATAACGGCTCAGAGACTCCTCTCGCCACGTTCTCCTCAGGCACGATGGGCACTTCTACTGTTTCAACTTCTGTAAAATATGGACAGTGTGGATTATGTGGGTCGAAGAAGAGTTCTATCTCCATTTGTGTAAATTCTCTAAGCCTTATTAAACCGCCTCTTGGCGAAATTTCATTTCTACCCACACGCCCAATTTGAGCTACTCCAAATGGATGTTTTCTACCTACGTATTCAGCCAGTCGTGGAAATGCGACAAAAATTCCCTGAGCGGTCTCAGGCCTCATATATCCAGCGTTTTCACTATAGGGACCAATAGTGGTTTTAAACAGTAAGTTAAACTTATCTACTCTGCCAAAACCTCCGCCACATGCGGGGCATGTGATACTGTGTTCAGATATCAATCTGTCAAGATCCTCAGCGGACAAACCCTCTGTGTTTACCCGAAGCCCCCTCCTAGCCAACTCCTCTTCCACTAGGTGATCCGCTCTGTACTTCCGCCCACATTTTGTACACGTGACTACAAAATCAGTAAAGTGGTCTATATGACCAGAGGCCTTGAAAACGGGCTCTGGCATAAGTACAGGCGTCTCTACTTCTACAATTGTCTCTTGGTATGGGAGTATGAAAATACGTCGCCATTTTTCCACAATATTGCGCCGCATTTGGACGGCCAGAGGGCCGTAGTCGTAAAACCCCCCGACTCCGCCGTATATCTCAGAAGATGGCCACCACAATAGTCTTCTTTTGACAATATCCTCTAATAGCTCCGCTCTACCCATCGCCTCTTTCTAGGTATATATTTTAAGTCTTTCTTCATCTAGAGTGAAGCCATCTACAAGGCTGTGGCTCGCCTCTCTGTACCTACTATATCAATCGCCTATACAATTGCCGAGATTTTAATGTACGAAAGCCTCTTAGTAATCAGCGACGCGATATACGGCCTTATGGACGCCGCCATTGCGTATATAGCGGGCTTCGGCCTATACTATGCATCTAGGAGGGGGCGTTCATTTCCGTGGGAAGTGTATAGATTAGAAAGCCTACTGGCGCTATTGACAGCTCTAGCTGTGTTGAGTACACACTTTTTAACTACGTCTTTGAGAATAGACACGCCGCCGTGGATTACGACACTTCTCGCCGCCGGCGGCGTGCTGACCTATTTTATGTACCTATGGCAGAGATATAATTACAGAGTTCTAAAGCTTGAAATTTTAAAAGCTGACACACGCTAAAGTAGATGGCGATACTTTCGACAGTGTCTGCGATCTCTGTAATAGTCAGTAATTACTTCAACTTTACACTAATTGAAATTTTCGCCATATTTTTAATCTATGGATACGCCGCGATTGAATTCATTAAACTTTCAAAAGAGGCCCTATACGGAGTACTCGGTACAGAGATCCCGCTCTTAGAGGTCAAATAAAGAAAGCGTTAGGTGAGCTGGGGAGGCCTGTTGTTGTGAAAATTAGACGCGCCGGCAGTTTTTTAGTAGTTTATTCACTTGTAGCCGTTAATTCAGATATGACTGTGGGAAAGCTCCATATCTTGAGAAGTAAAGCAATTAAATCAATAACTAGACTACATCCACTTATAGTACACGTAGATATAAAAGTGGTCCCTCTTAAGAAAAGACGTAGTGGCAAATTGTAATATTGAATACGAAAAACTTGTATCTCTATTACTTCAAAACGTCATGATTAAGTCTGTATGTAGAGATAGAGATATTAAACTATTTGGTGCGCCGATGGAAGACACTTTGAGTTTTAGACCGGGGACGAGATTCGGACCTCAAAAAGTTAGAAGTATCCTCCCATATCTTGAATACACAACTATGTTTGGAAATATATCTACGCCAATGTGTGATCTAGGAGATATTGAATTATTAAAAGGCTACCCTGAGAAAAACTTAAAGATAATCGAAAATTTTGTAAAAAACATAGGTGAATTGTTTATAATGATTGGGGGCGAGCACACAGCGACATTGGCAGCGCTTAGAGTCATTAAGCCAAACACCTATATACATATCGATGCACATCTTGACCTAAGAGATGAGTGGCCTCCAGGTCAAAAGATCTCACACGCTACATTTGTAAGAAGAGCCCATGAAGAATTAGACATGTACGTTGTGTACATAGGGCCTAGAGCGTATGACGACATAGAGATGACTTATGCTAAAGACGCTGGCTTTTATATAGTAGAGGGGAGCGACTTTAGTAGAGAAAATATCTCAGATGCGTTGTCAACTGTATCTGGCAGAGTTTACTTAAGCCTAGACATAGATGTCTTAGATCCTGCCGAGGCCCCGGGCGTGGGTACTCCAGAAGCTGGGGGGCTGTCTTATAAAAAACTTGAAACACTAATAGCCGACGTAATGGCTAATACAAAACCCGTAGCAGTAGACATAATGGAATACTCTCCGCCAAACGACGTGGCTGACATCACTGCTGTAAAAATTGTGAGATTGATGCTACACATGGCTTCTTTACTAAGGATTTAGTCAGTCTGTATGCCCCTCACCACTCTTCAGCCGCGAACTGCCCCATCACTAAATATTAATATTGTATTGTAGAATATAAACGTTAATGAGGGCGTTGTTTATAGGCAGATTTCAACCTCTACACTGGGGCCACGTCAAAGTAATAGAGTGGCTATTGACACAACACAAAGAGGTAGTAGTCGCCATAGGATCGGCAGACAAGGCAATGACGATAGACAACCCATTTAGCGTAGGCGAGAGGTTAGAAATGTTTAGAAGACACTTTGGAGAAAACTGCCGCCTAATTTACTGCGCTATACCAGACACCGGAGGCCAGTCAACAATATGGGCTGCGCACCTCCGTCACTGGTGCCCCCCCTACGACATAGTGTATTCCAACAACGCGTGGGTTGAGTTGTCCTTGGCCTTTTGGAAAATACCAGTGAAGGACCACCCAATATTTGGCGACTACTCTGCTACGCTTGTGAGGTTTTTAATAGCTAAAGGCGATGAGCGCTGGCGTGAATTAATTCCTAAGAGTGTGGCAGATTATATAGAAGAAATTGGCGGAGTTGATAGAATTAAAAAACTAACAAATTTAAATATTGAGAGGAAACAGTAGGCCATGGCAGAAGAGAGAAAAATATATATCTGTATGAAATGTGGCAGAACGTTTTCAAAATCTGAAATGGAGATACTGCCAGGTATACGCTGTCCCTACTGTAATTTTAAAATTATTATGAAAGTACGTAGCCAGATGGTAAAGAGAATACCAGCGGTGTAGAAAGCTTTATAAATACGTAGAAAAAAGCACAAAGGGCCCGTAGTCTAGCGGTAGGATGCCCTAGGGCACCCCCTACGGTGGGGGCCCTGCATAGGCCTTACAAGGCACACCCGCCACAGCCTAAGCTCGCGGGTGATCCCGGGTTCAAATCCCGGCGGGCCCACTCTATACTAAAATTTATAAATACGCGTAGTAAATCAACAAGGGCCGTAGTCTAGCTTGGTAGGATTGGGCACTTGCCCACTAAGGCGTGGCTTGGGACCGTCAACAGGCGGTAAGTACCCACGTGATCCCGGGTTCAAATCCCGGCGGCCCCATTGCCAACGTCTATTTCGCCTTGGCGACTAGGAGGTCTTTTTTCACACAGTGTCAGCCGCCCAATCAACCGTTACAAAGTCGCAAACTAGAGAAAACGCCAGGCGTTGGGGCTTCCGGCGTGTCACCACTGCGTTCTACATCTTTTTAAACAGGATGGTTAGTACATCTAAAATTATAACAACGTGGCGGGCCCGGTGGGATTCGAACCCACGACCTACGGGTTAAAAGCCCGCCGCTCTAACCGGGCTGAGCTACGGGCCCCTCTCGGTATAATGTCAGGTGTTTTTATCTTTTTTCTCCAGCCTCGAACACTTGACAAATCTCAAGAGTCTCTTGTGTTTCACAAGACTCAACCCGTTGTGTATAGGCACCTCGCTTCTCCGAATTCCCACATCTCTTACAACGGCAAGTCTATTGCCTCTCTCCACACATGGGAGGGTACGCATGCCACGTGGACATAACGCCGTCTGCGCCAAATAGCGATATTACACACTGGGTGACGGCGTTAGGCCTCCTATCCCCTTTTGACTTTGGCCCCTCCCCCAAGCGCACACGCTACTCTGGCCTCTTTATGACACGGCTCAATTACACACCAGTTGGCGCGTTCCTCATGTCTTCGCCTCCGCCCGGCGCAACTAGCGCCCTGGGGTGTATTCGTCAGCAACTATACGAGCCTTACGACGACCCTAAGGCCAAGCGAGGCGTTGGTAATATGGCCGTACAGCTACATATCGTGTAATACCATGTTCCCGCCGTCACCAGCAAGCCCTTGATTGGTCTCTTCCTTGCGCCTATCTTACAAGGTGGGCGATGGTATACGGCGAGGTGGTTCTGATAAGATAGTGAAATTATCAACTCTCGGCGGTATTTATGGAGTCCATAGGCGGGCGGAGTGTGGCCGCCAGATATCTGCGTGGACAGCGTCGGGATATAACAGCCGCCGGCGCGTTGTTTAATTCGCCGCCGGGGGCTGCGATGAGGTAACGCCGTGGGAGGAAGCTGGCGGCGTCTGAGGGGGTTTCTGCCGTCGTGCTAGGGCGTTGAGTAGTAGGGCTAGTACGACCAGCTCGGCCGACATGCCGCCTATCATTACATACGGCGGGTATATGTACGTGGCAACGGCTGACCATAGGGCTAATCCAATCATATTCATCACCGTCTGAACCGCCAGGAAGCTGGATATCGTCGTTGCGACTGCTTCTCTTCTGCTATACGCCGTTATGTAGCTGGTAGAGGCTGTGGAGAAGACGGTGTGGAGTATCTGCTCTATGAATAGTGCCGCCAGCACTATGAAGAAGCCGATTACCTCTTTTGTTACTAAGGGCATTGCACCTGTGATTAACGCGGGTAGGGGCAACGCCAGCGCGATACGGAAGAAGTCGCCGGTCCCTACTCTGGCGGAGAGCAAGCCGCCGAGCGCCCCGCCGATTTCCATAAGCACTAACGTAATGCTCCACCCCAGCTCTAAATTTCCATAGTAGTCGTATATCCACAGTAGTAGAGGGGGCATTGAGAAAATACCTGTCGTCATGTATATGAGGAATAGGAGCCTCATGGAGGGGTCTGACTCCAGCTGTCTTCTTACGGCGCCGAAGATACCGGTGAGCGTCGCGCCTCCGCGGGGCCTGCCTCTCACGTCGAGGAAGAGGAGCGGGGCGGTGGACAATGCCGTGAGCGCCGCTGAGAGTAGAAATAGGGGGATTGCGTACTTACTGCTTGTGAGTAGAAGAAGGCCGGCGGCTATAGCCGCGGCTACGTTAATACTTGAACATACGGCCCTGGAGAGGGAGCGGAATTTTAAGATATGTGTATAGTCTCCCAATACCTCGCGGATATATGCAGATATAACGGGCGAGGTGAAGGCGCCAATTAGCTGCACGGCGGCGTACAAGGCGAATAACAGAAATATGTCGTTAACAAACGCCATAGCCCCCACCGCAATAGACGAAGCAATGTTTGACGCTATGAGGGCGTACTTCTCCCTCCCGATTTTATCAGATAAAACCCCGCCGAATAGGGATATTAAGCTCGGCATAAGCATAAGCAGTAGGGAGAGGGCCGCGCCCAAGATCCCCAGTTCTCTAAAGCTAAAAACCCCTACTATCACGCCAAGCACGGCGCTAGTTGCACACACCGGAGAGTAATAGAGCAACAACAGGAGAAGAGCCCTGGATTTACCTACCATGTTTAATACCTAGAGTCGGGCGTCCGGCGCCGCATATGGGCAAGAGGCTGTTTCAAAATCGCCCCGAAGAATCCCACGAGCCCACCACAAGATTTTATCCCCGTCTAAAGTAAGCGAGCCATCCCTATTGATGCGTCCTACGATATTTTTCTCATCATAGAGCGCAACAGTACACTTTCCAACTCTTCCATCTGGATAAACCACAAAAGAGTTTAGCGCAGAGGCATAGCACACGCCCTTGCCCTCCAATACCCTCAGACCTAATGACTTAGCATATTCACGTAACTTACCCACTGTGGCGAGATCCGGTGTTTTTATCAAATGATCATTTGGACCGCCAAACATGCCAATAGGTCGTATAAATATTCTAAATCTCCTATCGGAACCTATCACGGAGGCTATCATTGCAAGAAGATTTTTCACGCTATCCACATTATCCCTATGTACATGTATTCTCAATATAAATTCAAAATCTAGATCGGTTCTCGAAGCCGTGATTATATTATTCCATATTTTTTCAAAAGTAGGCCCGCCGTCAGCTTTAACTCTGACTTTATCGTGATATGTTTTATCGCCATCAAGAGTTATTTGGAAAAGCTTGACATGATGTTTAAGAAGATTCTTCAATTTTTCTAGATCTAATAAATAACCGTTTGTACTAATGTCACCGACTATTTTTAAGTTATCGTGTTTATATTCCTCTATAGCTTTCATAAAATTTATAATATACCTATAGTACAACATAGGCTCGCCACCGAACCATGATATCTGTAATAACCATAGCTCCGGCGCGCGAACTTTTATTAAGTTAATAACTCCTTCACTCACATCTTTATCCATAATATTAGGTTGAAATCTTTCATAACAATATACACATCTAAAATTACAATTTTCAGTAACTATCATTACAAGATGTAGAATTTTAGAAGAGATATAAGGGAAAAAAGGAGGTGGGATTTTAACCTCCCCCATCCTCGTTAAGTTATTTTACAAAATATATTGATACAAAGCGATTGCATCTCGTACGTAGGAATTTCCTCAATCTCTGCAACCGCTATCTTCACTCTACCGTAGTTATCTAATATCGGTTGCTGTAAGTAACTTGCCGTATTCATATTCCTCAAAAAAAAAGAGTTTATAAATTTTATTCTGGTTGAAAAGTATCGTAACTTGGCATCTACTGGAGGTGCTCGGAACAGTAGAGTCGATTGATGTAAGTCGGCGAGATTGACCCGCCTCCTGGCCGCCGCTGTGAAAATCTACATATAGCTCTCTGCAACCGTATTACCGTGAGAGGTGCAGACCGCCGGGATTTGCGTAACATCGGCTGAGGCTTGCCCGGCGTTTTTCTGTGTGAAACATTTTTAACGCCTCTTTCTGCCTCTTGTCTTCGCTTCTGGGAGCGTATGCTGGCCGCCTATCTCCCCGGCGCGGTTGACGCCTTGTGGAGCCTCGCCGTTGTCGCCGCGGCTCTGCCGCCCAACGCGACTGGGGCCTCGGGCCTCTCGGCGTTGCCTCTAAACTTGCCGTTTTACATACGCCGTTGGCAGGTTTATACGCTTGTAGCGTAGATGCGTTTAAACTCCACTGCGTCATCGTACATGTAGATGTTGTTAAACATGACATAGGCCTCCTCGCCCTTTAGCTGTTTTATAATTGACGCAAGTCTCTGGAGGTCTTGCGCCGTGTATTTATATCTGTAGTTTACCTCCCGCCCTCCGAGTCCGTGTAGTCTAAAGTAGTGGTATCTAGCGGTAGTGGGCTCTTTCCGCAGGGGATCCACCACAATTACAACGCCCAGCTCCGCCACCTTTTCTATAAGCTTTATGTCGCCGTAGGTCTGCCCCCTTGGCTCCCACGCCAACCTCCACCTTCCAACAACGGCGGTGAAGAAGTCGTAGATATGGGGCTCTGGCTTGAGGCTTGGAGGGGTTTGAAAAATTAATACATCGGGGCGGAGGGGGGCGACTGCCTCTGTGAATTGATCCCAGAGCTGTAAATTCTCCCGCGTGGGTTTTAACAGCCCGTGACCTACGCCTGGTTTGAACCCTCTGGTGCGTTTAAAAGTGGGGCTGTCCGGGCTGTGGGTTATCCCTTGGAAGACCTTTGCCGTGAAGCGAAAATCCGGCGCCTCGCGGCGGAGTTGCGCCATTTTCTCCGGGTTTGGCATGTTGTAAAACGTCTCTTGTAGCTCCACCGCGTCTAGCGTAGAGTATATAACTCTGCGCGATTTGGGAAATCCGCACGTGCCCACTAACACCTGCACGTAGACGTAGTCTTTTTAACTTATAAGAGTAATTCCGCGTGGAGAAGAGGTCAATATACTCCGGCGTTCAGAGTTGTTACGCATTAGCAGAGGGGGTTTACGTAGAGGGAGGCAGAATGGACTTAGCCAAGGCGGCGGCCCACCTCTATTTACACATGAGGGATTTAGAGCGGGGCTACACCTACGACCACGAGTGTAAACGCATTAAAATGACCCCCGAGCTCTTCGAGGCCCGGTCTAAATTTTTAGTAAAGCTTTGTAGAGAGCAAGGCGGCTCTGACTGCGACGAGATTGAGCGGCTTGTGAACTACGTTTTAAAGAGATTTGAGCTGCCTCAGTGGGCCTTGGAGCTCGCGAACAAAAAAATTGTTAAAATATCCCGGCTTTTCTAAAAACTTATATACCCCCAATCCCATGGTCCAATGGGCGAGAGGAAGAAAAACGTTGAGGAAACTCTTCGGAGGCTCCCCGTCGACTTCACAGAGGAGGAGGGCGAGATCGTGGTAAGAGTGGGCAAGGGGAAGAGGCTCCCTGAGTCTCAGTTCAGGGAGACTATAAACGAGTTGAAGAAAATGGGGTTTAAGTTTGACCCCGATACTAAAACTTGGCGGAAGAAGGCCTAAAGATCTACGTAAATCTCCCCGCGTTTTCCCCACCCCCTCGCCATTGCCTTTGTGTTATAGGCGTAGGCGGGCCTCCCCTTGGAGTCAATCCCTATTATCCCAGCCGTATTTGGGCCGTACGACTCAGTCACGAACCCTATCGCCTTCTCTACTGCAACGCCTATATCGCCTGTTTTTATAAGCTCGTCGCGGGCTCTTAACGACAGAGCGGACATAATAATCACCTCCCCCACGCCTGTAGCGCTGAAGGCCCCCACTCCGTTTTCAGCCCAAAACCCAGCCCCCGGTATTGGACTATCGCCTATTCTCCCCGGCCACTTTAGCCAAATCCCTCCTGTGGAGACAGCAGCAGCCACATTGCCTTCTTTGTCTAACGCCACTGCCCCAACAGTGTCGCCTATAAAGGGAGTGATTTTTTTATAAATCCACTCACCTCCACGTAGTTTCTCTAATAACTCGTTGTAACGTCTATTTTTTTCATCTGAGTAAAATTTATATAACGGCGCGAGAAGTCCCGCTCTTGCAGCAAGCGCTTTCGCCCCGTGGCCGGCGATTATTACGTGATCCGTATTTTCTAAGACGTAGCGGGCAAGTTTCACAGCGCTCACAACGCCGTCGACAGCTGCGACAGAGCCTGCCTTCATAGATCGGCCGTCCACGACGCCGGCGTCTAAAAATACTCCGCCGTCTAATGAGTAAACAGAGCCGTAACCTGCATTAAATACTCCAGACTTCTCCATATACTCTACGGCGGCGACTACGGCATCTATGGCGTCTCCACTACGAAGCCTCTCTAGGCCTTCTAATACTGCCTCTCTGAGTTTATTCTCTACTAAAGCCCTCTCTTTTTCTCCCAATTCCCAAGAGCCCGCACCTCCGTGAACGACTACGACAGGTTCTACTTTAGTGAAATCTTACTTTCTAATTCTCTTGTGACTAAGAAACCAGGAGAAGTCACTCTTCTCCCATCTACTAGCACATGGCCATGTACAATTAATTGACGGGCGTGGTGTATAGACTTAGCTAGTCCAAGCCTATAGACAACAGTCTGAAGCCTACGCTCGAGTATAGCCCTTACGTCAAGAGAAAGGATTCTATCCAAAGGCACGTTTACATCATCTATATAGCCTTGTTCGTATAATCTCTCTTTGAATGGCATCTCAAGGGGAGCCCTCTCTTCTGCAGTCATTGATAAAAGAGAGCGGGCCCGTCTCACAATCCATTTTAACTTAGACCTGGCTAGCCATAGTTCTTTTTTGTTTCTCAATCCATACTCTCCCATGAGCTGCAATTCCTCAAGTAAGAGTTGTCTATTCCATATTTTTTTAGGTTTTCCCTCTAGGTATTTCTTTCTTGGTTTCTTTAAACCGCCCATATGGTCACGCCAACTCTTTTTTTAAAAACTTTACTTACCTCTAGCCGACTTTTTCTTAGTCACGCCAGCGGTTACGCCAAATCTTCCAGTAGTCACACTTCTCTGACCTCTCACCTTTAGACCTAGAGAGTGCCTTACGCCTTTCCAATTCTTTAACTTTTTCATTAAGTCTACGTCGCGTTTTGCCGCTAAAACAAGCTCAGACCCTATGAGATGTAAGTCGCGACCCGTCTCTGGGTCTTTTCTCCTATTTAAAAACCACGAAGGCGCTATTTCATTTAAATTACGGACGGCCCAATCGAGCCTATTTATCTGATCTTCAGACAACATCCCCAATACGGCGTGAGGATCTATGCCAATTTTCCAACAGATGGCATACGCTGTAGAGATTCCAATTCCTCTAATCTTTGCCAGGGCATACACCACTTGTTTATTACCATCTAGGTCTGTGTCTCCGATGCGTACAATAGCTCTAATTTCATAAGACACAAGACACAAAAGCCCAGGCTTTTTAAACTTATTGTCGCCTAAGCCTCGGGTTCACCAACGGCTCGAGCGCAAAAAAGACGAGGACAAACCCCACGGCTGTCAATACAATTAATAAACCAGGGGGCAGGATCCACCACCAAGCAAAGTTTTGCAAAGCGCCGTTGTCAAAAGCCTGTTGCATAATTTGGCCCCATGTAGGTATCGAGGGGTCCCCGAGCCCAAGAAAGCTAAGGCCAGCTTCTGCTAAGATGGCGCCAGGTACATTAAATATCATTAAGGCAAAAGAGTAGGGCAGCACAGGCGGCAGTATGTGCTTCCTCATAATCCAAAGTCTACCAGCGCCAGCTAATTTTGCAGCTTCAATAAATGGACTTGATTTAATACTTAAAACCATCGACCTCACTATTATAGTCGTACCAGCCCAGCCGAATAAAACTAAGACAAATATGATATTAAATAAGCTCCTCCCAAGCACAAACACAAACAGTATCAACAACGGCAGAGTCGGTAGATTATTCATGATATCGGCAAATCTCTGTATCCCTTCGTCTAATCTCCCCCCCACGTACCCACTAATTATGCCCAACGCCATCCCCACTAATGTAGCTAACAGAGCCACCACACCGCCTATAAACAACGCCACTGGAAAGCCAAACATTAGGCCCTGAGCTAGATCTCTGCCGAGGTAATCTGTGCCCATAAGTCCATAAACACCACCTTGGACAACTAGTCTCACATTTCCAATATTGTCATTGGGGTCGCCTATGAGCTGAACTATGAATACATACCTCCCCTTCAAAGGCTGGAAGGATTCACTGACACATTTTTCGCCAACCGCCTTTCCGAACACAATATGGGTTAGTAAATCGGCGTTGCGGACTTCAGTTAATGTACATTGGACACCAAGAGTTTCTGCAAACCTTACCACGTTTCTAAGAGCCTGCGCCTCTGCTCTTATTATTATAGTTCTAGGGCTTTCAATAAATCTCAAATATGGAGGACTTTCATCTCGCCTCGGGGGAGGTATACCTGGGTCGAAATTAAGTAGATGTATTACTGAATCATCTGGTCTTTTTACAATCAACGATATTAAAGGATAACCTCCGTGAAATGTTAGATTTTGATACTTCAGAATTATACCAGTGGGGAATCTATCGGCATCAAAATCGTAAATAAATACCCAACTTTTCACTCCATTCTCCATCTCTGTAGGTTTATCTAAATCATACACGTAATGTTGTGGGAATTTATACGGCACTAAATAGTTGTACCACACCGGCGGGACGAGTTTCGGATAGTCTTCCCAATATTTTGGATTAGACCAATACCTCACCCCGTAGTCTAGTGGAAAACTCAACACTACTACAATAGAAATTATTGAGAATAGCAAAAGTATTGTAATACCAGCGACGCCAGCGGGACTTCTTAAAAAATCTCTAATCATGATAACCTTATCCTAGGGTCAACTACGACGTACAAAATCTCTAGAGTAAATCTAGCGACAATATACACGAGCGTAAATACATAAGTAACCACTGCAACCCGCGCAAAGATCCGTTCTTTTCTCAAGTTGTCTATATCCCTTGAATG
>JAWBJM010000001.1:0-95268 GCA_038832545.1 Pyrobaculum sp. | reverse complement strand
TGAGGACTCTGAAGCCGAGTGAGCAGCCCAATCCCGACGCCTACGTCCGTGTGGTTGAGGAGAGAGATGATGGCATTGTCGTCAGAGGCGCCAAGGCGAATATTACAGGAGTGGCGGTAGTTGACGAAGTAATAGTAATGCCGACTAGAGCTATGACTGAGAGAGACTCCGCCTACGCGATCTCTTTCGCAATACCGATAGACACTCCCGGCGTAAAAATTATCGTGGGGAGGCAGATAAACGACGTGAGGAGGCTAGAGGGTGGCGACATAGATGGACTCCCCTATATGTTCAACCACGAAGGCCTCTTGATTTTTGACGACGTACTTGTGCCGTGGGATAGAGTATTTCTATATAGAGAGTGGATGTGGGCCGGCGTGTTGGTGGAGATATTTTCTTCATACCACCGCCAAGGCTACGCCGGCTGTAAGTCCGGCCTTGGGGATGTGATTATAGGAGCCGCTGTGAATTTGGCAAAACAACTAGGCGTAGCCGGCAAGCCACATGTCGAGGAGAAGTTGACAGAGATGGTGTTTCTCAACGAGTCTATGTACTCAGCCGGTCTCGCCGCCAGTTGGGAGGGCAAGAAATTAGTAGACGGCCCCGGCGGGTGGTGGGTAAATCCAATGTTTGCCAACGTGACTAAACACATGGTGACTAGATTTCCATACGAAGTGGCTAAGCTATCTCACGACATAGCAGGCGGGGTGTTAGGGACTGGGCCCAGCGAGTTTGACTTAAAAAACCCAGAGATTAGACATCTTGTAGAGAAATACCTACAGGGCGTCCCTGAATTCACTGCAGAGGATAGACTGAGGATGTTGCGGCTTTTAGAAAACGTAAGCCTCAGCGTGGCGTATTTAATAGAGTCAGTCCACGGCGCAGGTAGTCCACAAGCTCAGCGTATATCAATTCAGAGAATCTACGACTATTCTCACGCCGAGGAGGTTGCTAAATATTTAGCAAGGATGTCGAAAAAAGAGCCTAGGGAGAAGAGAGTAGAGCCGCACCGCTCTACAGAGGCTGAGAGAGTATGACGCCTGTGAAATATATCGCGTCGAAGCCGCCCATTACCGCCAGTCCCGACATTACAATTAAAGAAGCCGCCGAGATTATGGTGGAGAAAAAGATCGGCTTTCTAGTATTAGTAGATGGAGAAGAGATCTATGGAGTTGTATCTGAGCGAGACATCATTGAGTCAGTGGCGGCGGGCATCTCGCCGATGGAGAAAGTATCAGTAATTGCGAAGAGAATGGTTATTAAAATAGACGCAGATGCCACTGTAAAAGAGGCCGCCTCGCTGATGAGGAAATACGGCATTAGACATCTAGTAGTTACACAAGAGGGTAGACTCTACGGCGTCTTGTCTATTAGAGACCTCGTGAGGGAGAGAGAGATCTTTAAGTCAATTTCTGAATTTCCACAGCCTGAGCTATTCACCGCCCCAGCTGATTAATAAAATATAATTATAAAATTGAAAAATTTTATATAACTACATTTAAATTTTTAAAATATTCGAAAAATGTCTATATGGAAGTTGTAAATTGTCATGTAGTTATTATAGGCTCCGGCCTCACCGGCTTGAGAGCCGCCGCGGCAGCGGCGCAGATTGACCAACGACTAGATATCTGTATAGTGTCGAAAGTGTCCGGCCCTAGGTCACATAGCATATCCGCCGAGGGCGGCATGGCCGCCGTGTTGTACCCCGACAAGACTGGGGACTCTCCACAGCTCCACGCCTACGACACAGTTAGAGGGGGAGACTACATAGTGGATCAAAACGCCGCTATGTTACTAGCCGAAGAGGCGCCGCGGGAGGTTAAGTTTTTAGAAAAAATCGGCGTGCCATGGACTAGAGATAGCGACGGCACTCTGGCGGTGAGGCTATTTGGCGGAATGTCTAAGCCCAGGACTGTATTTGCTAAAGACAAAACTGGCTTCTATATTATGACAACTTTGTTTAAATATGTAAAAACTTTTCCAAATATAAAATTTTTTGAAGAATATTTAGTGACGAAGATAGTAGTAAAAAACAAGACGTTTTATGGAGTCACTGCCTTAGACTTAAGGCGAGGCGAGATGAAATTCTTCAAGGCGCCCGCGGGCGTGTTGGCGGCTGGGGGCGGCGGTAGGCTCTTTAGACTAACTACTATGGGATATTTAAACACGGGGGAGCTTTGGGGCTTTGCCTTGAGGGAGGGGATTGCTTTGAAAGATATGGAGTTCGTCCAGTGGCACCCCACGGCATTGGTGCCCAGCGGTATTTTAATAAGCGAGGCGGCTAGGGCAGAGGGGGCTTATTTAGTGAATAGATATGGAGAGAGGTTTATGAAAAGATACGCCCCGCAGAAAATGGAGCTCGCCCCGAGGGACATCGTGACGCGGGCAATTATTCAAGAGTGTAAGGCGGGGAGGGGGTTCTACAGAGGAGATCTATGCTACGTCGGACTAGACATTAGACATCTTGAGAGGTCGAGAGTAGAGGAGAGACTGCCGCTGTTAATTGAGTTGTCTAAGACATACGCTGGGATTGACCCCTTCTCTGAGCTCATACCCGTGGCCCCCGCTGTGCATTACTTCATGGGGGGGATACACACAGATCTATACGGCAGAGTGTTGACTGCAGACGGCGAGTGGATAGCCGGCTTGTGGGCCGCCGGCGAGGTAGCCGCCGTCAGCGTCCACGGCGCCAATAGACTGGGGTCTAATTCGCTAAGCGAATGCGCAGTCTGGGGGAGACTGACGGGGGAACAGGCGGCGAAGTACGCGTTGGAGTCTGGGCATAGAGATGTGGGAAATGTTAAATATATAATAGAAGAAGAGGAGAATAGAATATTCTATAGAATCGGCCATAAGGAGACGGGGGGCGAGTCTCCTACACATGTCAAGTCGATGTTACAAAGTTTAATGCACCAGGCGGCTGGGGTCTTTAGAGATGAGACGTCTATAGCGGAGGGGCTTTCTAAACTAACTAAATTAATGGCCCTCAAACTAAATCTCCACGACGTGGGGCGTGTCTACAATATGGAGTTGAGAGAGTTGATTGAATTAGACGGCATGTTGCCGGCGGCCTACGCCATACTGCTGGGGTCGTACTTTAGAAAAGAGTCGAGGGGGGCTCACTACAGAGTGGATTACCCACAGCGCGACGATAAAAAATGGCTTAAGCATACAGTAGTCTTCAAACTAGGCAATAGCTATGGCGTCACTTGGGTAGATGTTCATATAGACCGATGGCCGCCAGAGGTGAGGAGTTATTAATATGAAGTTCGTAGTGTACGTAAGAAGAGCGAGTGACTCGGTACAGTACTACCAAAAGTACGTAGTAGACGTGGACCCAAAGACCTCTGTGCTAGACGTGTTGTTCAACATTAGAGAGGCTATAGACTCAACCGTGGCGTTTAGATACGCCTGTAGGATGGGGATCTGTGGCATATGCGCCGTGAAGATAAACGGAAAGCCTGTCCTGGCTTGTACTACAAAAATTGGAGACCTCAACACAACAGAAGTCTACATAGAGCCGCTGTCTGAAAAAGTAATCAAAGACTTAGTAGTGGAGCCGTAGGTATGGGGCGTAGAGTCTTAGTCATAGGGGGCGGCGCCGCCGGCGCCACAGCGGCTGCTAGAGCAAAGAGAGTAAATCCCTCAAACGAGGTAGTGTTAATAGAGGCGGGGCCCTATATAACTCACGCCCCGTGTGCCATCCCCTACGCCATAGATAAAGAGACAAAGCTATACATATACACAGCAGAGGAGTTTTCAAAAGAGCGGGGGGTGAGGGTGTATACAAACACCAAGGCGGAGATCACTGATGGGGGGGTTAGACTGAGGGGGGCCCACAGCGGCGTGTTGGAGTGGGACTATTTAATAATTGCCACAGGCGCCACGCCAGTTACTCCAAAAATTGAGGGGGTAGAGCTGGGGGGTGTCTACGTAGTGAGACACGTTGCAGAGATTACACAGCTGACAGAAGCTCTTAGAAGAGCTAGATCTGTAGTGATTGTGGGAGGCGGCTACATAGGGCTTGAGATGGCTGAGACATTGTTAAAAATGGGTAAGAGCGTTTCAATTGTAGAGTCGGGGAGGTGGGTGCTCGGGCGTATGCTCGACGAAGACGTTGGAAAATTAGTAAATAACTACGTCGTTTCTCAAGGCGCACAGCTCCGCCTAGGCGAGACTGTGAAAAGAGTCGTTGGGGGGGAGAGGGCCGAGGGCGTCGAGACTACACAAGGCGTTGTAGAGGGGGACGTGGTGGTGTTGTCTACGGGAGTGCGGCCAAATGTAGAGTTCGCCAAGTCACTCGGCGTCAAGCTCGGAGAGACTGGAGCAGTCTACGTAGATGAATATTTAGAGACTTCTATACCAAAGGTCTACGCGGCGGGAGACGTGGCGGAGATGAGACATCTAGTGACGAATAGACCTGTGTGGATACCCCTGGCCCCCTACGCCAACCGTATGGGCTACGTCGCGGGGACAAACACAGGCTTGGGAGATAAGAGGTTAAAATTCCCCCCAGTCGCCGGGGCATCAGTGACTAAATTCTTCGACATGTATATTGGCAAAGTGGGTCTGAACGAGAGAGAGGCCTCAGAGGCGGGGCTGAGGACCCGTGCTGTGTTTATAAAAACTGCAGACAAGGCGCCCTTTATGCCCGACAGGAGGGAGATATACATAAAGGCAATTGCCCACGGCGATGTTTTAGTTGGAGTCCAAGCGGTGGGGTATAGTCAATTCGTAGCCGCTGTGATAGACTTCGCCTCTCAGTTGATAGGAAAGACTCTACAAGAGGTCATCCTAGCCGAGTACTCCTACATGCCACACACAGGTCCGGTCTGGCATCCACTAGTCTCGGCGGCTAGAGCTCTGGATTAAGAACACTGAGACTCTAACGCCTCTATTAGCCTCATCAAGTGGGGGGCCAGCCGGCGGTCTGGGGCGAATAACCCCACATCCTCTAAATGGTGCACGTCGAGTCCCAGCTTATTCGCCAATGTATACTCGTCTATTAATCCCTTGGCGTATTTAACTAAATCATCGCTCAGCTTCAACGGGAGGGGGCCCAGTTCTACAAGATCTCTAAAACTCTCATGTATATACAACACGCCAGTGGCCCCGGCCAAATAAGCTGACAAAACCGCAAAGGTAGACTCCGGCTTGAAGCCACCCGTGGCCACGACGTACACCAACCGCCCCCTCGCTCTCTCGCACTTGACCTCTCTCACCAACTGAGCAGCTAACTCTGCCAGCGACTGGGTAAAATCCCGGCCGAGGCCATGGATCTCTCTTACATCCACTTCGCAATTTATTCTAAATTGTTGAGCTACGGCATGCCAAGCTTTAGACACGGCGCGTGCCGCCAGTCTGCCGTTATTAGTGTCAGATGTGTAAAACACAGCTCTACATTTCGAAATTAGATGTGGCCACTTCTTTATAAATTTAACAAATGTATTTAACTCTGCGCAACATCTCTCTGGCTCCGCCACTGCGAAATTCACCAATCTCTCAACGTCTACCTTCTCTACCTCACTCTGCCGAGGGTCCTCTGGGCTAATAGTCGCCAACTCTTTTAGAAAAGGGTCCCCCAGTCTACTCCCCGCGTTAGAGAGAATAGACGTGCCCACAGTCACTACAAAAGTCACCTCTGCCATAATTGTGCCAACGCCAAGTTATTAAAGTTTTACTATATAGAAAGAGGCGTGTGAAATAGCCGCTGTACATAGCGGGGCCCGGATTTGAACCGGGGACCTCGGGGTCTCTACCGGGGCTGTGCCCCGGTATGAGCCCCGCGGCCTACCAGGCTGGCCTACCCCGCTTCAACCCCGCCAATGTATAAAAACGTATAGATTTAAAAGTTTTTCTCGGCGGAAATGTATATTTAGATCTCTTAGCCTCCCACTTGTTGTATCACGTAATCGCTTAAGAGTTCCGCCGACTTGTCAATTCAAATATCTGCAAGAAACCCACAGTGTTTGTTTAGTGCCTGTGCTCTATATGCTCACGGCGAAAGTATAGCAGCGGCTTTTCTCACTTCACTAAAACGGCGGATTTGACTAAGTGGTTTAAACAGAGCGGCGTATACACTTATGTAATAGTCTCGGGGGCTCTATCGCCGAGAGGATGTGACGTAGAGAGAGTATATATTAACTAAATATTTTTCTATATATGGATTTGTATGACGTAATTAACTACGGCGTTGGTGCATCTTATGTAGAGGTTAGGTGGCAGAGAGATGTGGGAACTGTGGCTGTGTTACGTAATGGAGTTGTGGAGTATGTAGAGTCGTATAGACAAGAGGGATATGGCGTGAGAGTTTTGGCCGGCGGCGGGCTGGGATTTGCGGCCACTACAGACGCCGACGGTTTAAAAACCGCTGTAGAGACTGCTGTGAAGTTAGCGCGTGTTGGAGGGAGGCTTCGGAAGAGGTCTATAGCGTTTAGTGAAGAGAGACTGGCTAAATTGCGCTATAGCCTACCGCCTGTGGATTTAGACCCTTTGGAGTATTTGAAAAATCTAGATAAGGTTATTGAGAATAAAGTAAACGTAAGGAGGTTGTTTGCCGCAGTGTGGACTACTGAGAAGCATATTGTGACTAGCGACGGCGCCGATGTTTATAGTAAAATCCCTAGGGCGGCGGTATTTGCCATATTAATTCGACACGAGCCCTCACTGGGGAGTCTACAACGTTTTGTGGCTAGGGGGGGCGTCTCTATGTCGACACTCTCTAGGTTTGAGGAAGAGTTGGCCAACGAGGCTGATAAGTTAAACTTTCTACTTGAGAAGTCGAGACACGTCTCCCCAGGTCGGTACGACGTAGTCTTTGGCCCAGAGCTTACGGGTATTCTAGTCCACGAATCTATTGGACACCCCTTTGAGTTAGATAGGATATACGGCAGAGAGGGGGCGGAGGCTGGTGAGTCATATATAAGGCCTGGGGAGTTTAATATCCAAGTTGGGAGTAGTCTCGTCAATATTGTAGATTACCCCGCCGTGCCGGACAGCTACGGCTTTTATTTAGTCGACGACGAGGGAGTGGTGGCTAGGCCGAAGTATTTAGTTAGGGAGGGTGTGGCTAGTGAATTTATTACAAATAGACAATACGCGGCTTTGGCGGGAGGGTCTAGCAACGGTGGGGCTAGAGCCTCTGCGTTTGATAGAGAGCCCATCCCCCGTATGTCTAATACTTATCTAATGCCGGGCGACTGGCGGCCTGAAGAGATTATTAAAGACACTAAGAGGGGGGTCTACGTAGTGTCTTATACTGAGTGGAATATTGACGATATTAGATACTCGGGGCGGTACGGCATATTAGAGGGCTATCTTATAGAGAACGGAGAGTTGAAAGAGCCTGTCAGAGGGTTTGTGGAGGTCGACACGCCAGAGCTGTGGGGCAACGTAGACGCAGTGGGGAGAGACTTTAGACTTTACATCGGCACGTGTGGAAAAGGCAACCCCGCGCAGGATTGCCTGTGACTATGGGCGGCCCCACGTTTAGAAGTAGGTCTTTGAGAGTAGTATGATAGAGAGACTTTCTAGACTTGTGGACGAGGCCGCCTTAGTGAAAATTAAAATTGACAACTACATGGTGAGGTTTGCCAACGACGAAGTCACAGTGTTTAAACACTGGACTACTCGACGGGAGAGTTTATACTTAGCTAAAGACAAGAGAGCAATGTCGTTAAGTAGTAGCGTTGAGTTTAAATGGGAGGATGTGGAGGGGGCTTTGAAAAAATTAGGCGAGATGCCTGAAGACCCGCTGTACCTACCTTTAAACTGCCGCCCCAGGTTGATGGGCGCCGAGAGTTTTGACAATTATGAAAAACTACTCGACGTAGTTAAAGAGGCTGTGGACTCCGCAGATGGGGCTGAGCGAAATGCTGGTGCCGCCGTCTTGTCTTATAGCTACGTCACCTATGAGGACACAGCCGGCGCGTCTGGGTCCTACGGCGTGAATAAAGTATATTTAACTATACGGTCGTTTTATAGAGATCTGTCGGCAACTTCTTCAATCGCAGCTAGAAGAGTCGCCGAGTTAGATGGGAAGAGGGCGGGGTCTATGAACAGCCAGTTGTTAAATATCGCCAAAGGCCTCCCGTCGAAGAGAGTAGAGCCCGGGAGGCGAGACTTACTACTATCTCCATTAATTTGGGGGAGTCTAATGGGGGAGGTGGTCTCAGTCTGGGCCAGCGGCACAGAGGTATTGGCCCAGTCGTCGCGGTACGGGCTTGAGGACTTGGGGAGACTGGTTGCGTCGGCTAGTTTAAACGTGGAAGAGGGCGCCTGGCGTAGTGAAAACTTTGGCTACATGCCCTTCGACTCTGAGGGGTGTCCCACTAGGAGAGTTGAGATATATAGAGAGGGGGTTTTGACTAGTTTTATCCACACTAGGAGGAGCGCTAAGTATTTTGGGACAGAGCCCACGGGGCACGCCGTTGAGACATATATGTCTGCGGCGCCTAGCCATATTGAAGTGGCGCCTGGAGACGCCCCGGGCGACCTAGACGGTTTATTCAAAGAGTTGAGGGAGGGTTATTATATACATGGCAATTGGTACACACGTTATCAAAACGTAAAGACTGGCCAGTTCTCCACCGTGGGGAGAGACGTGGCGTTGGAGATAAAAGACGGGAGGCCAGTCTCCGTTGTGAAATTTATAAGAATTGTAGACACTTTAGAAAACATAGTGAAAAATGTAGAGTCTCTGTCGAAAAACACACTACAGGTGTATTGGTGGGATATGCGAGCCGCCGCCACTGCTCCATATGTAGTTTTGAGAAATGTGGGGGTCTCCACCTAGGGGAGGCTCGTCAAGACGCCTTCGCGAAATATTTCAAAAACTGGGGTCTTTCCCTTAATTATAGAATCGGCGATTTGTAGCCTTAACTCAAATACGTTAGACACCGAGACTCCGTTTGTCTTTACTATAATATCCCCTCTTCTAAAGCCTAGTCTATCAGCAGGCGAGTCTGGATACACGTCTACCACTAAAAGCCCTCTCTCGACGGGTAGGCGGTATAACGCGGCCATTGCTTTATTTATAGCCGCTACATATAGGCCGAGGGCTGGGCGGATGTACCGCCCGTATCTAGTCCATATTCTATACATAACAGTGACCATGTCTATCGGCACTGCGAAGCCTATCCCCTGGGCGCCGGCTATAACCGCCGAGTTGACCCCCACAGCCTCGCCCTTTGTGTTGACTAAGGGGCCTCCCGAGTTCCCAGGGTTGATGGCGGCGTCGGTCTGTATGAGAAATTCAAATCGCCTATTTCCAAAACTTAGACTCCTACCCACTGCGCTCACTATTCCAAAAGTGGCGGTGGGGCTGTCTAACATGGCCAGTGGATACCCCAATGCGACAACTGGCTCGCCTACTTTTAACTTCGTGGCCGTCCCCAGGGGGAGAGGCCTCTTCTTAAGGTGGGAGTATAGCAATGCTAAGTCCTCCTCTGGGTCTCCGGCGACGACTTCTGCAGGTGCCACTTCGCCCTCTGGCGTAATTAACGCCACCTCGCCTGCCGCCTCTACTACGTGGTACGCAGTGGCGTAGACTCCGTCGGCTATTGCAAAGGCGGAGCCCACGCCTTGTCCATATATATCTAACTCTCTAGCCACAACTACACCCACGACGGATGGGGCGACTTTTTCCACAAGAGAGCTGAAGTCCATATGTCTATAACGGACTCGAGCCGGCGTTTTTATTTATCAACTCGTTCACCGCCAGTGTCAACGCCTTCGCCGCCGTCTCTACGTCTTTTATATCTATGTGTTCGTCTTCTGTATGCGCCAGTCTAGGATCTCCGGGGCCGAAGGCCGCTATGTTTTTCGTCAGTCTAATCAACAAGTTAAAGTCGGCAGTGCCCCACTTCTTACTCAACTTCGGCTCGACGCCTAGTTTTAACAAAGCTCTTATCAAAGACCTCGCCGCTGGGTTTGTAGGCGGGGCCTCTGCGGGATCAATACACGACGCAATTCTCGCCGGGGGCGCCAGAGCTGTCTCTAAGTCTCTACAGCTCTTCCCCAGGGGGATTCTTACGTCGAGCACCATTACGCATTTAGTAGGTATTTTATTTGGAGCCTCTCCACATTGTACCACTGTAGGCGTTATTGTAAATGTGTCGTACCTCTCTCCGTGGTTTAATAATTTTTTCAACTCTTGGTACACGCCGAAGAGTTCTTCTACAATATTGCCGTAGATAGGCGAGCTGGCGTGTCCCCCCCTGGACTCGAGTTCTATATAGACTTTCGCCCCCCCGCGGTATGCATACGCCACGTGTAAATTCGTGGGCTCCCCCACATATATGTAATGAGGCCTTGGAGGGCCTCCTCTCAACAACGCCTCAGTACCCGCGCTGTCGTCTTCCTCAGCCGTTACTAAAGCCAACACCACAGTGCCTCTGGTCTCTGCGGCGAGAAATGCCTCTAGATAGGCCACAAGGGGGCCTTTATCGTCTACGGCCCCCCGCCCCCAAACCACGTCTCCCTCTACCCTAACCGGCAGGGGGCCCGGCACTGTGTCCATATGTGCGTGTAGCCACACCACTGGGCTTCCGGACCCTTTTACTGCGACGACGTTTCCCACTTCGTCTATCCAGACGTCTGCTATATAGTTTTTTAAATAGTTGTGTAGAAACTTTGCCAATTCGCCTTCGCCGTGTGGGGGGCTGTATATCTTTAACACTTCTTTTAATAAGTCCATACGACGGATTTTTCGCCACTATAAATTTTAAACTTCTGTATATTGGAGGACATGTCTTGGACTTGGGAGAGGCTGGGCTGTCTAGAGAGGCGTTTTATACACGGCGCCAATCTCACAGTGGCGCAGTTTAGACTTAGAGCGGGCTGTGTAGTAGATAGACATAGCCACACTCAAGAACAAATTACTGTGGTGATTGAGGGAGTTTTAGAATTCGACGTTGGGGGCCGTATATTCACCGCGACGCCCGGCGACGTAGTATATATACCTCCGGGGGTTGAACACAGCGTTAAGGCTATTACAGAGGCGTTTGTAGTTGACAGTTTTTCTCCACCGAGAGACGACTGGAGATAGTTAAATAGTGAAAGTAGTTAAGCCTATGGCTAGTAAATTGCTTTACCTCGGCGCGGCGATTGCAATAGCGCTGGGCGCAGCGGCTCTTGCAATAATAATATACAGCGGCTTTGTAGAGCCCATAGAGACAACGCCTAGAATTGTTTTAGTCAATATAGACTCTGTATTAGAGGATCAATACGTGTGGGACGTAGTTAAGAAATTGATAGAAATATCTCAACGGCCCGACGTAGTTGGCGTAGTTTTAGTTATAAACTCGCCGGGGGGCACTGTGTCTGCCACAGAGACTCTCTACACTACTGTAAAGGGGTTGAATAAGACGAAGTACTCTGTAGTGACTGGGCTGGCCGCCTCCGGCGCCTATTATGTAGCTGTGGCCACGGAGAAGATTTTCGCCACGCCCTCTAGCTGGGTCGGCAGTATTGGAGTTGTGGCTATCCTCTGGCCAGATACATATCTCTACGACTTGCCTGACTATATCTACACCACTGGCCCTATGAAATACCACGGGAGAGACCTTTTAGATTTCTACAACGACGTAGAGAGAATTAGGCTAAATTTTGTAAAAGCTGTGCTAGAGGGGAGAGAGGGCAGGGTTAAAGCCGACCCGAGGGTTTTTGAAACCGCGTCGATTTTCACAGCCTCCGAGGCTTTAGAAATGGGGCTGGTGGACGAGATAGGAGGCGTATTTGACGCAGTTAGAGACATGGCGAAAAAACTTGGGCTTGATAAATACGTCGTTGTTAAATTAGAAGAGTTATATAATCTCTCTAGAGGGGCGCCTCGTCTCTCTGTAGACGCCAAGTTTTTAATGAACTCCACGCCGTTTCCCATTTTTTACATCTTACCAACTGCCGTTCAGTGGAATATACAAGTGGAGGGCAGTAGTGACGCCACGCAGTCAGCTACGAGGACTGAGAAGCCCTACGTCGTGTTGGATATGTCTCACGTCAATATGGTGCCTAGAGGCTTTATCGAAATACTTAGGGCGGAGTTGGCTAGGAGAGGCTATATATTAGTCACGGCGTCGACAGAGCCTCAGTTAGTGTCATTGCTTAAAAACGCCACTGCCTTAGTCATAGTGAACCCCACCCGTCCGTTTTCAAACGACGCAGTGACGGCTGTTGTGGACTCCGCGGCTAGGGGGGTGAGAGTTGTCTACTTCTACGACATGAGGGCAAGCGCAGTGGTGGTCATCTCCGGCGTCTCCTACATAGCGCCTTATAGTCTCTACGCCATTTTCGACCCCCTTTTGATGTATTTCAACATGTCCGGCCTCAGAGCTGTGTATAACTACACCGCGGGGCAGCCGCAGTATGTAGAGAATTGGCAATTTGTAGCGACGCGGCCAAGCTCCGACTGGCATATGTTGAGAAATGTATCAAAACTTATATTATTCACCCCCTCCGCCGTGTCTACCAACGCCCCTTACCAACTTAAAGTTAAGGGCTTTGTCTTTGGATACGGCATGGGCAATTACACAATAGCTGCGCAAGTGGGCAATTTCACCTTCATAGGCACTGTCCGCTCTTTCACGCCGTATTTTATAACAATGGGCGACAATTGGAAATTCTTCAACAATGTAATAGACTGGCTAGTTGAAGAGAGAACTATTACACGGCCGAGTAGACAATACGCCTCGGGAGTGGTTTATACAAACTAAAAAAGGCGTAAAAACTCTCGAAGTTACCACAGCTTTTTTTCACATGAGAGATGTGTAAACCCGTCGACTTTTATATTTACAATTGGTACAAAATACACCCCCATGGCGTTGGCGACTTCTTGAAGTAGCCTAGTGGCTTCTGGAAGTTGGAGAAATAGGAATAGATAACCTACAAACTCTGGAAAACTCCTAGGCGTCGTGTCTCTCTCGACTAAAAGTAGTAAAATTCTCCTCAAGCTCTCCACGTCTCTTATATTAAAACACCTCGACATTAATTTTTCAATATGTACTCTAAGCTCTACGTCTCTCTTATAGATTTCAAACATTCCTAAAAAAGTTAATTTACAAACTCTTCCTCTCTTCCTATACTCACATTTAATATATCCACTGTTTTCTAACTTTCGAATTAGTTTATAGATAAACGAAGGGTAGAGATTGAGTTTTTTCATTACTCTATAGACTGTCGCACCGTCTTCATTAGTTAATTGTACTGATAAAAAAGTCTTTAGAATTTCTAAACTCAGAGAATCCATTTATATATTTACGGATTGTCTTTATATACTTTATTTTAAAAAAATGTATTTTTTTAAAAGAATATGTTTTTTAGTCTATACGTCTAGCGGCTTTGCCTAAGGCTTTCATAAAAGTCAATAATATATACATCCCCCTCTTAACCTCGTCGTTATTTAATAACGACAATATCTTAGCTGTAGATACCTTTGCCCCTTCTTTAACATCTAGTATAGCTTTTTCAAGCTCTGGGTCTGCCAGCGCCTCTGCGAATACTTCAAGTAGAGAGGTCCTCGTCAATCCGTCAATTAGTAGGCCTACGGGCTTGACGACGTTTTTTGCAAATTCGTCAACCATTCTATCAGTCACTAAGTCATATACCATAACCACTGTGGCTAGTAACTCAACAATGTCGTCTAGAGTGCCAGATCTAACGAGATACTCAGCCGCCGCCCATAGGCGTTGTGCAACTTCTTCCTGCGACAGAGCTGGCGTCGACTTGCCAGAGGCGGTCTGGACTACTCTCTCAACGGCTAACCACTTCCTCACTAATTCTTTTTGGATATCGGCTCTCTTCTGTTCAATATCTATGCCGCTCATAACAGCCCTCTAAGTGTAAGCGGTATATTGTAATAATAAACTCTTAAAATATGCCAAGCCCACCTATTTCCAACATATGGCCTGGCGATTTTTCCATAAGTCCAGAAGGGAATCCAAGCCCTCCCCCTCTCGGCGGGTACGTATAGGCTTTCGTAATATGGACATATAGTCTCGCCGTAGAATAGCCATCTATCGCCGACGCCTTTTATTTCATTTAATATATTGTGGGAAACTACGATGGCCTCATAGTGCGCCACTGAGCCGGACCTCGACGCGCCGAAGTTGGCGACGTCACCTACTACCCACACGTCGTCGTAGTGCTCTTTGCCTTTTCTATAGTTTAGCGTGTATCTATCTGCTGGAATGAGGCTAAAGGGGTCTCCTATGCCCGACTCAGCGACGAACTTAGGCCCTCGGTGCGGCGGCACTGTGATTAACAAGTCGTATTTCAACTTTTCTCCGTCTGTTGAAACAATTACTTTCTCATTGGCGTCGATTTGCGCCGGCTCGAAATCGTAAATGTATTGAAGGCCGTGGTCTCTAAACCTCTCCTCTAGCGCCTTATTGACCTCGGGCTGTGCGTGTAGGTGGTCTGTCGTAGTGGCCACGATGATTTTATACCTACCGGCGAGATGTTTTACATGTCTAAGATATGTATCTAACACAAGTGAAAATTTACCCGGCGCAATTGGGCATTTAATCGAGACATCTAACATAGCCACTAGATGTACAATAGTCCCGCCCTTGAAGTTGTGAAGGAGTTCTTTAAGCTCTTTTGCCTTGTTATATTCATAGTATGTGTGATAGTCTTGTTCTAGACCTGGCACAAGTGATAAATCGTAGCCGCAGCCGGCGGCGATTACTAAATAGTCGTATGTATAGATCTTTCCGGGCTTTGTGTAAATTTTTCTGTCTTTTAGATCTACCCTTGTGACTTCGCCATCGTCACCAAGTAGAGCTTTGACCTTTGGGTCTAAAAGCCGGGCTTTTTTATATACTAGACTTTCTTCTTCAAATGCCCCTAAGACATACAGCGGTAGACCTGCCTCTAGTACGTACTCTCTTGATTTATCAAATACTGTAATCTCTACCTCTCCCTTCACTATTTCTCGCCGTAGGCTTCTTGCGAGGCTATTGGCTACAATCTGGCCGCCGACGCCCGCGCCGATGATTGCTATCTTTTTCACAAAAAATTATTAGTAGATAGTTATATAATTTGTTAGCATAGAGAAATAAAACCTAGTGTATGAGTACAGACGTGTTGAGAATAATCCAGGTGGAGATTACTACATTCTGCAACGCCCGTTGTGTCTACTGCCCCGTGGCTGTTTATTCAAACACTTGGCGGGCTAGACATATGGATTTTGGACTATTTACAAAAATTGTTGAAGAAGCCGCCGAGTTGGGCGTCGAGTATATTCACCTACAGGGGTGGGGCGAGCCGCTTCTCCACCCCCGTTTTTTTGAAATGCTTAGTTTAACAAAACGCCGCTTTAAGGCGGGCTTCACCACCAACGGCGAATTGTTAACACCACATATGATTTCAAAAATTGTAGACGTCGGCGTAGACGTAGTAGCTGTGACTTTTGCCGGCGCCTCTTCTGAGAGGCATAATAAATACAGACTGGGCACAGACTTTGAGACAGTTTTAAAAAACGTCGGTGAGTTAGCTAGGCGGATTGACGCTAGGGTAGTCGCCGTATATATGATGTTGAAAGACTCAGTAGACGACCTCCCCCGGTTTGTAGAAAAGGCGGCGGAGGCCGGCGTCAGAGAGATAAACTTATCCAACGTCGTATATATCCCCCACCCCTCTGTCTGGGGGGTGAAGGTCTTCTCAAATCTCTTCTCTCCGCCGCCGCGGCGGGTAGTTGAGGCGGTGAGAGCCGCGATGGAGGTCGGCGAGAGATTGGGCGTGGTGGTACACAGCCGTTTGTTTTCGCCTTGGGAACAAGTTGAGTGTCCAGAGGCCCCCACGTCGTCGATATATATTGGAGTCGACGGCGATGTCTCTCCATGTGTCTATCTCAACATCCCCGCCGAGGGGGCTGTGCGTTGTTTTGAAAATAAGTGCGAATCGGCTCCGAGGGTGGTTTTTGGAAATATTAAAGAGTCTAGGCTGGCGGAGGTAGTCACTTCGAAAAAGAGGAGAGATTTTGTAGATAGTTTTGAGAGGAGGAAGAGAGGCGAGGCCGTTAATCCGCCAGAGCCGTGTCGACGTTGTTATCTACTCTACGGCGTCTAAAAACGTCTTCACTATAGGCCTCATTTTTACTTCAGTCTCTTGACACTCTCTATCTGGGTCTGAATCTGTGACTATGCCGGCGCCTCCCCATACGTATACGTAGTCGCCCTCTCCGTATGTAGATCTAATAACTACCGCGAAGTCTCCGCCACCTGGCCACACTGCCCCTATCGCACCTGTGAAGGGGCCTCTTGGCTCTCTCTCTAGTTGGTTTATGTACTCAATCGCCCTAGGCTTTGGCACCCCCGTGACTGTAGTAGTTGGGTTAATCGCCGCGGCTGCGCCCACTGGCGTCACTCCTCTCTCTAATATACACTCTACGTAGGAGACTAAGTGTTGTACATAGCTATACTTCTCCACAGTGGCTACGTCTCTAGCCTTGACTGTGCCCCACTTACACACTCTCCCCATGTCGTTTCTCACGGAGTCTACTAACATAATGTGCTCTGCCCTTTCTTTAACGCTATGTACTAACTCTCTTTCTAACATCTCGTCTTCTTCTCTATCTCTCCCCCTCGGCCTCGTCCCTCCGATTGGCCCGCTCACAGCTCTATCTCCCTCTACATATACTAAAGTCTCTGGCGATACGCCGGCGACCCAGAGGTCTTCTACTTGTAGAAAGAAGTAGTACTTCCCGTCCATTGACTCGGCTAATTTTTTCAACACTACGTCTGGCCTAGCTGCGCCTCTATACGCCACGTATCTAGCCAATACTAATTGAAAGAGGTCGCCCTTAGCCAAGGCGTCTTTTGCAATCTCCACAGCTTTTTTAAACTCTTCACAGTCTACACTCTCTACTTCTCTCAGTCGGAGTATACCTTGTCTAAACTCCACAGGCCTTGGCTTGCCTACTATAAAGAGGGAGTCTGGCCAGTGGGTCCTCCTCCTGGCCTCAACGCCGTCTAGTATAGACACTTTGTGGAAGGGCAGTAGACCCACTGCCACTTCTCCACGGGACGGCTCTACGTACGACGTCACTTCGCCCTCGACGTATATTTCAACTTTTGGACTTTTAAAATATGCTCTCCCGTACATACAACGCCTCTTCGAGGCCGGTCTTTAATCTCTCAGCCGCCTTGTCTAGAGATACATTCCCCCGTAGGTATTCAAACAATACGACGTAGTTATTCTCTACGTACTCCATCCAACGAGGGCTCCTGAATACAATTGACTCTTCCACTAGCCTCTTGTTGCGGCTGTAGGGGCCCCAGTCTACATCTAAGTAAGGCGGGGGATGGCTGTGTACATAGGGGAGATCTACCTCTACTGACACTGCTGTAAGGCCCCAGAAGCCGGCTACGGCTTTTTTCAACACTGGGTTTGGCCTAAGGGGGAGCTGCGGGGCCCAGGCTAGCCATAGATAAGCGGCGTCGAATTTGTCGTTTATCACACCCTGTGTCAATTCGGCTGGTGTAGAGGGGAGGCCGCATTTATAAAACTCCTTGGCGGCGTAGAGGGCTTTCTCTACAGAGCCCATTTCTAAATATAGAGGTAGGAATAAGTCTGTGACTAAAGGCTCCCCCTCCTTCGCCAATAGGCCAGCTCTGCCGCATGCGACCTCGTGGATGTAGTTATAGAGCCCGTTTGTGTAGAAGACTTGGACATTGCCTAATATTGGGTACAGCCTCCCTATTAGACGCCGAGCTGCTTGAGCGACGGGCCACGGCGGCTTGGGGGCAACTCCGTGGATATACCACACGTCTTCTATATAATAAAGCCCCGGCGACGCCGATTTGTAGTGGCGGTATAGCGTCAAGTAGTCCAACTCTTTGTAGACACAGCCTATCGACTGGGCTATTGGCCTTAAGAATAGGGCGTGGTAGCCCTCTCTCCCATATAGAACACATCTGGCTCCCACGGAGAGATTTAATTTATTAAAAATATTGGCTATACATGGAGACTAAGCGGTCTATTAGAGAGAGGATTTGGCGACTTCTTGAAGAGAGGGGAGCTGCGGCTTTCCCCCTGCCTCCCCACGGCAGAATTCCAAATTTCAAAGGCGCCGATGCGGCTTGTAGAAATTTAACTAGCCAGAAAGTATTCGCCGAGGCGGAGGTGGTGAAGATAAACCCAGACTCGCCTCAGCGGCCTTGTAGAGAGGCCGCTTTGATGTATGGAAAGATCGTAGTTATGCCGACGCCGCGGATTAAAGAAGGTTTTTTAATACTGAACCCCCGGCTCATACCTAGATATAGTTATAGAGAGGCATCTACAATCGGAGGCGCCTTTAAGTGGGGGACTTCGGCAAAGCCTTGGGAGCTGCCTAGAGTAGATTTAGTAATCGTCGGCTCTGTGGCCGTGAACCCCCACACGGGGAGGAGGCTGGGTAAGTCTCATGGATATGCAGAGTTGGAGTGGGGCATGTTGTCGTTGTTTAACAAAGTGGGGGAGGACACTCCCGTGGCTACTACAGTACACGACTTACAACTCGTCGAAGACGAAATCCCACTCGAGCCCTTCGACTTGACTGTAGACGTCGTGGCGACCCCCACCCGTGTGTATTTTGTAAATAGAGCCGACAGGAGGCCTCGGGGGATTTTTTGGGAGTATATAACAGAAGACTTAGAGAGAGAAATACCGCTCCTCCAAGAGATTAAGAAAAAGCTAGTAGCTTCAATACTTTTTCTACTACCTCTCTTGGGCTTTGTCCTAGTATAGTCATCATGGGCTCCTTCCCCCAGTCGCCCCAGTCCACTATTACGTCTGGAGTTTTTCCAATCTGTGCATAGGCCTCTTCAATTATCCACTGCATTGTGCCCCCCTCTCTTTTCTTTACCTCTTCAGGCTCTCTCCTCCTGTCTATATATGCAACTAGGTAGCCTAATTCCACCGCCTTCTCTATAAAGGCGGGGTCTAGTCTAATATTCATAGCAGATCTGGCGTGGGGGTCTCGTCGAATGACTGTGAGGATTTTCCTAGCTATGTGGTCACTGGCGCCGAATGTAGGCGGGCCCGACGGCTTGGCGGCGCCCATGTAGTTCACAATTCTACCCGGGATGGCCAACACGTCTTCTCTACTAGAGGCGTATCTAGGGTCTATGGCGTAGCCGATATTGCTCTGCACCTCTGGAATCGCCTTGGCTAATAAATTTGCGTTTTTCTCAACCAGCTCTAAAGCCGCCTTCATCTCCTCAAACGCCCTCCACCTCTCCGCTGGGATTTCAACCCACGCCATGGGGTTTACAGCCCAGTGGCCCCTCCCCCTCGCCACTCCGTATTTTATCGCCTGGTAGATAAATCTCTTCGCCTCTTTTATAGCCTCTACTGGAGTAAGCCCTTTGGCGAGGCCGGCGGCTATGGCGGCGGAGAAAGCACAGCCAGTGCCGTGTGTGGCTCTGGAGTCTAGCCGCTCTGTAGAAAATATATAATACTCGCCGCGGTGGTACACAACGTCGGAGGCCTCGCCGGTCTCTAAATGGCCTCCTTTCACAACCACTACTTCTGTGCCAAATTCTTGGTTGATAATACGGGCTGCTCTCTTGGCGTCTTCTAATGTACGAATCTCTACCCCCGTCAGCGCCTCCGCCTCTTGTCTATTAGGCGTGACTACCTTAGCCACGGGCAGTAGGCGTTTTTTCAACGCCTCAATCGCCTCTGGGGAGATCAAAGAGGCGCCAGATTTTGCAATCATTACGGGGTCTACCACTAGAGGAAAGCCGAGGCTAGAGGCGGCGGATGCCACCTCCTCAACTATCTCTCTAGTCCCCAACATGCCGGTCTTGCCAGCGTCTATCCCCATGTCGTCCCAAACCGCCGAGATCTGCGACTTCACTAAAGAGGGGGGGAGGCACTGCGCCTCTCTCACCTCGTATGTGTTTTGAGCTGTGACGCAGGTGAGCGCCGTGGCGCCATGTACCCCAAACGCGGCGAATGTTTTAATATCTGCGTGTATGCCGGCGCCACCGCTTGAGTCTAAGCCGGCGATTGTAATAGCCACTTTCCACATAAGCTGTAAATAGGATTTAGATAAAAAAAGTTATTTATTTTCTATTTAAGTTCGTTCTTCTTCTTTCTTCTTTTTCTCTTCAACTTTACTCGGAGGCGCACACATAGTAGAGGGTTTGATAGATACATATAAACTTTATTCTAAACGATGGTGTTTTAAATAGGGCTTTTGATATTGCCATGTCGAAAAAACAAAAACTAAAGTTCTACGACATAAAGGCAAAGAAAGCGTTTGAGACAGATAACTACGAAGTCACGGAGAAAGAGACGGCGAGGGGGACGATGATGTTTGCAGTTGCTAAATCGCCCTATACAGGGATTAAGGTGTATAGATTAATGGGTAAAAAGAAATAATACTTAAACTTTTTTTTATTTTGTGATTCACCAGATTTTAGGCTCTCCTACTAGGCTGAGGATTATATTAGTGTTGTACAAATGGGGCGAGATGAATATGACAGAGTTAGTGAAGAGAGTGGGAGTGACGCAGAAGGCTGTTTTTGAACAACTTGAAATCCTTCTGAAATATAGAGTTGTAGAGAGTAGACAAATTGGTCGGGTGAGGCTATACCGGCTGTCTAAAGACCCGTTGGTGAGACAATTGGCAGAGGCTCTCGCCGAGGCCGACTCTGCATTAGAACGATTTTAGCTACATATCGATGGCTATATGTGGGTGAAAGAACTATATGTCTAGAAAGGAGCAAGTCGCCTTTTGTTCTACAGAGTTTGAATAGTAAAGTCCAGTGGTGGGGCTGGTGCCCAGAGGCTTTTGAAAAAGCTAGAAGTGAAGACAAGCCTATTTTAATAGACGTCGGCGCTGTGTGGTGCCACTGGTGTCACGTAATGGATGAGACTACCTACGAAGACGACGAAGTGGCCGAATTTATTAATAGACACTACATAGCTATAAAAGTAGATAGAGACGAGAGGCCTGATATAGATAGGAGACTTCAAGAAGCCGCCGCGCTCTTGGGTAGTCAGACGGGGTGGCCGCTGACGGTGTTCATGACGCCGAGCGGGGAGGTGATCTGGGCAGCTACCTACATACCTCCTCGAGACGTAGGCGGACAGCCCGGCATGTTAAGAGTCTTAGAGGCTGTATTAAAGGCGTATAGAGAAAGACGAAGCGACATACAACAACTTTTTGACGACTTAAAGAAAGAAATCTCCGCTTGGCATTCGCCGGCGCCGGGGGAGTTGGACAGAGGACTTGAGGTAGAGGCCTTGGCTAGACTTATGGCTCAATTCGACGACGAATACGGAGGTTTTGGAAGAGCTCCGAAGTTCCCACCTATTACTCAATTAGATCTACTAGCCTTAAGGTATTTCTACGACCGCGTGGAGATCTATAGAAAGGCGGCGGAGAAGACACTAGACGCAATGGCTCTCGGCGGATTGTACGACCACGTGGGCGGGGGGTTTTTTAGATACGCAGTAGATAGAACGTGGAGTATTCCACATTTTGAAAAACTTCTCATAGACAACGTCGAGCTTCTTTCTGTATACGTAAAGTGGCACATCTTGACGAAAAAAGAGCTTTACAAAGACGCGGCGGTTGGAGTTGTGAATTGGCTGGACGACTTTATGAGAGACCCCGAGGGGGGGTACTACGCTAGCCAAGACGCAGATGTAGACGGAGAAGAGGGGGGGTATTACTTATGGACGTTTGAAGAATTTAAAGAGGCGTTGGGTGAACTCGCCGAGGCGGCCACTAGACATTTCTACTTCTTGGATGGACCCGGCGGGAGGATACACTTAGCAGTGCGAGAGCCGGCTAAGGCCGGCGAGATATATAGACGCCTAAAGGAGTATAGATCTAAGAGGAGGCCTCCCTACGTAGATACTACTATATACACTGGGTGGAATTGCGCCGCCGCTAGGGCAGAGCTTGAGGGGTTTAGACTAACGGGGGTGGGCAATAGAGAACACGCGTTGAAGACGTTGGAGAGAGTGTATAGAAGTCTTTGGGACGGCTCTAGACTACGGCGTGGTTTAAGAAACGGCGTCGTCTTCGGCGAAGGGATGTTGGAAGACTATAGCTATTGTATATTGGCGTGTCTAGAGGCTTTTTCACACACTGGAGATTTTCAATGGTTGGACTTCGGCGTCGAGTTAGGGGGGGTCATAACCACTAGGTTTTTAAAAGAGGGGGGATTCGTCGATGTTGAACACACAGACTTTGTATTAAATAGTCTACACTATCCAGTGGTAGACTCGCCTAACTATTCTGGGAACTCCTTGGCAGTTATGGCGTTAGATTTTCTATATTATATTACAGGCGTTGGAGAGTTTAGAGAGGCAGCTTCTAAAGCTCTTAAAGCCCTTGTTGGTAAAATCTCGGCGCTGGGGCCAGCCGCCTCTGGTTTATTAATAGCGTTAGATTTCCACTTAGCAGAGCCTCCTAGGACTGTGGTAGTGGGCAGCTCTGTAGAGTTGTTAAAAACTGCGTTGTCTATATATAGGCCGGGCCACTTGGTTGTCCCCCTAAGAGGGAGTTGGAGGCTTCTAGACAGCGCCATTTTACAGATGTTGAAAGGCCCCGCCCCCCGTGCCTATGTCTGTACACATGGAGTTTGTAGCCTCCCTATTGATAAGCCAGAGACTTTGTCAAATACAATCCTGGAGTTTAATCTAGAGACATACCGCCTTTAGTTTATATAGTCTCGTCAGCTGGCTAGTTCGTGGGGCTTACTAGGCCTTGGCTTAGGAGGAGACTCGGCGTCTTCGACATGTATGCATTAGTACACTCAGACATTCAGAGCACTTACTATTTCTTAGCGGGGTTTATTGCACTATACGCAGGTCAATACGGTTTTCTCGGCGCCGCCTACGGCGTATTATTAATGGCGTCTATCGCCTTGACGTACGGAGAGATGGGCTCGAGATTTCCAGAGACCGGCGGCTCGTATTTATATATAAAATACTCATTTGGTGGACTTATTGCCTATTTCTCCGCGTGGTTGCTGGCCTTCGATCAAATTGTGATGATAACCTACGGCACAATAGACGCCGCTAAGATTATAAACAAAGTCCTCCCAGACTTGGGAGACGAGGTTTTTCTAGCCGTGGTATTAACTACGGCGTTGTTCATTTTGACTATTTTAGGAGTTAGAGAGACCGCGGCGTTGGCTAAGACTGTAGCTATTTTAGACTTGGGGGTAATGCCTACTTTAATAACCACTGCGATTTTACTAAACCCCGCGGCGCCTCCGTTTTTTAACTGGGGGGGCGTAGAGGCCGCTGGGCTTTTTCTAGCATTTTCACTACTTTCCCGTGGCTTTACTGGAATAGACGCCATAGGCCAACTTGCAGGTGAGGCCAAGGAGCCGTTGGTTCAAGTCCCCAAAGCCACTATTTTAGTTATAACAGTGGGCGTCTTCTACGGCCTTGGGCTCATGGCCGCCATTATGTCTGCGCTAGAGCCACATGAGATAACAGACCCCGCAGTGGCTCCTCTACTCCTTGCCGAGAGGATACACCCATTGTTTTTCTACCTCGTAGTTGTTAATATCTTTCTTGTAATGATAACCGCATCTCTGGCTGGCTTTATATCTTTTTCTAGAATGACTTATATATTATCTGAAGAGGGGCTTCTGCCTAGAACTCTGGCGAAGCTCCATAAAAAATTTAGAACTCCATACGTGGCGTTGGCAATTGCCTACGTTGTCTCGCTTATGTTGACAATACTCGGCCGCGTTGAAATTGTATTGGCTATATACGCCATAGGCTCTCTCCTAAACTATATATTAGTGGCGGCTGCTTTAGCAAAGGCCTCTCGCAGCGGCACATTACACAGCGCATTTAAGACTCCGTCTATTGCAAATGTGCCTCTCTCTGCGTGGATCGCGTTGGCGTTACTGCCCATTGGCCTATTCTTAACATTATTAGAGAAGTATCACTACGCCTGGGCTTTAGCTCTCTGGACGGCTCTCGGCGGCGTTATGTATTTTATAAGAGGCCGCGTTGAGAGGCGTATAGGAGAGCGATAATTGTCTTACTGTCTTTCACCTCTCCTTGGTCTATTAAAGATAATGCCTCTTTTGGCTTTATCTCTAACACCTCCATATCTCTCTCGCCGAGATCTCTACCAGAGACCCCTACATATTTTAATTCGTTTGTATAGTAAATCTTAATCAACTCGTTACTGACGCCTGGGGTGGGGTAGAAGTCTAATAAATGTATCAACTTCAGAGGCATATAACCTGTCTCCTCCACCATCTCTCTAACCGCCGCCTCTTCTGGACTCTCTCCACTTTCCAAAGTCCCCGCGGGGATTTCTAAAGTCCACAAGCCGAGGGCTGGCCGAAATTGTCTTACTAATATGACTCTGCCGTCTTTTACAGCTAATATAGCCACTGCGCCGGGGTGTACTAAATACTCTCCCCACGCCATCTCTCCGCCTACTTTCCTCGCCCTTCTTACTAAAGTGAATTTTCTAGCTCTGTAGATTACCTCGTCCATGTATTAGAGAGACAGTGGTTAAATATATACTCTGAGAAAGACTTATATACACTTTACTAATTTTTACAACGGGCCGGTAGTCTAGCGGAAGGATGCCCAGGGCGAAAGCCCGCGTAGGCCTCGCGCGCGGGAGATCCCGGGTTCGAATCCCGGCCGGTCCATTTCTATATTTAAATAGTGGATTAGAGACGTCACCGTGTCCGACATCGAACTTATCCCCTCGCTGGGGGCAATTGGAGTTGTGGCTGGAATCGCGCTAACAATTTTAGCCGGGCTTTTGATAGAACAATTAGTACACTATATCTCTTGGCGATATCGAAAAGCCGCCGTGGGAGTTGCGGCGGTTTTTGCGCCAATTATTACCTCTAGTCCAGAACTCGCCGTTTTTACAATAGCCCTCTTAAGGGGGCAGTTTGAAATTGCGTGGGGCTCTATTGTGGCACAGCCCTTCATGGCCTCTACTGTGATCTACCCAGCGGTGGTCTTCACGGCGCTGGTGGCCTGGGCCTTGGGTTGGCGTAGGTATAAAATTCCACATGTACATAAAGTAGTCGCCGTGCCGCTTTTAGTATTCACAATACCACTTGTCCCGATTTTATTTCTACACCCAGAGAAATATGGCGTATATGGACAACTCTACGGCTTGGCACTATTGGCTGTCTACTTTCTCTACGCCAAGTTTATGTTAAGAGAGGAGGAGGTGAAAAAAACTGTAGTTACTCTATGGCTTAGACACCCCGCGCTACAGACCGCCGCAGCTGTAGTGGTGATGTTCTTCGGCGCGGAGTGGATGGTCTCTGGGATAAAAGACTTAGGCGCGGCTTTGGGGTTGGATAAATTAGCTCTATCAGTTGTGTTAGTCCCCATCGCCACTGTAGTGCCTGAGTCTATCGTCGGCCTTATATTTATAGCAAGGGGGAAAGACGACGAGGGGGTTGGCGTCATTGTTGGAGAAAAGGCGTTGTACAGTACGTTCTACCCAGGTCTGGCCTTAGCCCTGGGGGTCTATAGTCTAGAGCCCGCCGCCGCCACTGCGTTGTCGATTGCGATTGTAGTTTCAGTATTTGAAGTAGCGGCGATTTGGTTTGGCTATTTTGGACTCACGGCGCCTATTGGGCTAGCGGGTTATGTATATTATGTACTTTGTTACACTCTAGACTCACAACTATGTCCTCTATAAACTTTTTATAGTTGTAGAGTTTCAACACTATGCCTAGAGATAAGACAGTTGGCTTGTTGTTATTAATCGGCGCCGCCGTTGGTATTTTGTTGTATGGATGGCTTGTGTTTTTCTCGCCTTGGGGGTTCCTAGTGCTTCAACTCACTGCGTTTTTAGCAGTGGCCGGGGTTTTGGCCATATTGGGCTGGGTTGGCTATGCCCTAGCCACGACGCCTCCCCCCAAGCCTATTGAGGAGATTGAGAGGGAGGTTCAGAAGGCTCTTGAGGAGATTGAGAGACAGGTGAAGGAGGAGGCGAAGTGATGGAGTGAGGCTCTACGTGTACTATCACCTCTCCCCCTAGTTCTTTTCTAAGTTTCTTCTCCACGGCGTCTGCTATCTCATGCGCCTCTCTGACTGTTAAATTTTCGTCTACTGTAATCACTACATCTGCGTGGTATATATTGCCCGACTTTCTCATCTTGATAGATTTTACAGACTGGACCCCCGCCACAGACTTAGCTTCTCTCATGGCGTTAGCTACGACGTCGGGAGGGGCGTAGTCTAACAACTCTACAACTGAAGTCTTTAACAATGTGAAGCTTAGTTTGACGAAGTATATAGTAATCGCCGCGGCTAGAGCTACGTCGAGGGCAGGCCCCCACTTCGATAGTGCCCCAGGGCTATGCGTCTCCACAAACAAGCTCAAAGCTAATAAACTTAACACAGCCGAAGAGGAGGCCAAGTCCGTGGAGAAGTGCAGAGCGTCTGCTTCCAAGGCCCGGGACACCCCTTTGAATTTCCTCAAGACTATTACTCTATTTAAATCAATTAAAATTGCTATAGATAAAAACAATATGCCAGTGAGAGACGGCGTGTAATACTCCCACTTTATTAACTTCATAACGGCTTCGTATGCTATAAAAGCTGCCGACGCCATGACGGCCAACGACCCGCCGACTCCGCCAAGCGTCTCAGCTTTGTGGTGGCCGTAGGGGTGTTCTAAGTCTGGGGGCTTTAGGCTAATCCTCACTGCTGTGTATGTCAAAAACACCACTATTAAATCCACTGCCGAATGTATTGCATCTGCTAACACCGCCACAGAGGCGCTTTCTGCCCACGCCGCTGTTTTTAACAACGCCACAAACACGCCGGCTAGTAACGATGTAAAAGCCGCTTTTAATTTATCCATCTACCTCCTGGCTAGACACTTATTTACCACATGTCTCAACTCTTTCGCAAGGGGCGGGTTTTTCATTAAAGACGTGCCTATCAAAACCCCCCTGGCGTAGAGTAAACACGCCTTCTCTACCTCCTCCGGCTTAGATATGCCACTCTCAATTATAAACTCCACGTCTCCTCTCAACGCCTTTGCGATTTCAAAAGCTTTCTGTAGATTTGTTTCTAACGTCTTTAAATCTCTAGAATTTATCCCAATCACCAGCCTCCCGCCCCAGGTGGCCACTTCTTTAGCGTCTTGTACGTTGTCTACCTCCACTACAGGCGTGAGGCCTAGCCTCGACGTCTGTTCGGCGAGCTCCATAGCTTTCTCCCTCCCCACTAGTTTGTATATTATCAACACTGCGTCTGCTCCGTAGCCGTAGGCCATCTCTATCTGCCTCTTGTCTATTACAAAGTCTTTCATTAAGACAGGTCTATACGCCTTGGCAATGGGGATGAATCTATAGTCTCCAAGAAACCAAAAGGGCTCAGTCAATACTGAATACGCCGCTGCGTAGTTGTACAACTCTGTGAAATAGACCCACGGAGGTAGGTCTAGTCTAACCACCCCCCTGGGAGACGCCCTTTTATACTCTGCAATTATACCAAACTCCCCCAGCGCCTTTATGAAATCTATAATCTGTGTAGTACGCGTAGGCGGAGGCGGCTCAGTGGCTAGTCTAATCTCAACGGTCTTTTTAACTAGTGTGAGGAAATCCACATGGCGAAGTCTTTACTTTTTTTAAATAGTTGTCTTCCACGTCTTGTGTTATCTCTACTATATGCCTGGCTCTACGCAGTCTTGCTTTACTTAATATACCTCGCAATTCTCTGGGCTTGGCGCGGCAGACCAGACGCCGTGTTAGTAGGTCTCTTCTTCGGCACGTTGACCGCGGCGCAGTTTATTGCCAATAGACTTGTGGATTTCGGCGTGGGAGTGGCGCCGGCGGGGACGGTAATTTTTATGACAAACATCGCTGTGTTAGACGCCTTGGCGATTTACTACGGTAGAGAGCTCGCCTTGAAAGTGGTGAGGGCGGGCTTTTTCTTCCAAGCCGCTGTGGCTTTCGCCGCGTGGTCCGCCACTACGCTGTCGCCACCTGTTTGGTTTATTGAACGCGCGGCGGTGGTGGACAGCGTCATTGCGCCGTCTGCGAGAATTGCTATTGCGTCGTTAACTGCGTATCTAATAGCCTCCACAATAGACGTTTATATAGTGACGAAGTGGCCGAAGCTTCACGTATTGGCCAGGGCCTACAGCTCGTCCCTCGTGGCGCAGGTCGTCGACAGCGCCGTCTTTATAACCCTCGCCTTCGGGCCGCATTTAGACATCATAAAGGGGCAGATTGTAGTCAAGTGGCTACAGATACCGCTGGAGGCCTTGTTAATATACGGCGCTAGGAAATACGTCAAGAGATTAAATAGCCAACAGTCCTCCTAACAAGGCTAGAATCCCCACGACAATATTCACCAACACCACTTGACTTTTTTTTGCAAATTTCATCAAAATTTCTATTGTGGCTATGCTCATCAACGTGCCTACCGCCAAGGCGACGAGCGCCTCTTGGGTCAACACAGCCCTCCCTAGGTCTAGATACGTCAACGCGGCTGCCCCCAGGCCGGCTACAGGCACTAATATAAATGAGGCTTTGAAAGCCTCCTCTGGTTTGTAACCTAGTAGAAGGAGAGTGGTAGTAGTTGTACCAGACCTACTCACACCTGGCACAACTGACAGAGCCTGTGCCACACCTACTAGAAACATATCTCTCAACGACATATTTGTGAAGTCTTTTAGCCCCGCTCTGTTCCTCGCCCTCTGTAGCACCACTCCGTTGAGGATAACCACGACGCCGAGCGCCGCCATGAGCCACCCAGCTGCTGCTCCAAATAATGTATTTTTAGAAATGTAGTACAACGGGACGCCAAACGCCGCTGTAGTTATAGTTGTGACGACTATATACTTCAGCCACATCCTCCCCACTGCGTCGCCTAGAAAACCCCTCAAGACTTGGCGGTATATATGTCTAAAATATATAAGCGCGGCTGCGACGGACGCCGCCTCCATAAAAAGGCCTAGTGTATAACCCGTAGATGGGGGGATATTTAGATGTGTAGAGACTAGCATTATCTGAGTTTTGCTACTGATAGGAAGCCACTCCGCGACGCCTTGTATCAAACCTATAACCACGGCGTATAATAAGTCCATGGCCACTATGTATTAAATCTTAAATAAAATTGACGCTATGATCTACGTAGTGACAAACTGCACAGCTGAGAAGTTAAAAGTGGCAGCGCCCGCCAGAGAGTTGTATAGGGGGCCCTCTGTGAGGAGAGTACTCAAAGTTGTGGACAGGGCCAGGGCCGGGGGCAGGCCAATATCTCTGTATATAATCTCGGCGCGTTACGGATTGATACACGAGGATCAAATAGTGGAGCCCTACGACGAGACCTTGTCGGGGAGGACAGTAGAGGAGATAAAGACTTGGGCAGCGACACGTGGCGTCTTAGATCGATTTAAACAACTGGCGGACGTAGGCACAGTAGTCTTCACAGCCACAAAGCCGTACTACACAGCTGTAGAAGACATAATCTGTAAAAGAGATGATATATATGTACTATCGCCCTATAGAGCCTGTGGCAAATGGGTGAAAACCGGCAATTTTGATAAACATATACACCTAGCTAAACTTTTATTAAATTTATAAACTTCGGCGCAGGATGCTCTCTTCACCCATCTGCCCGGGTCTTCTCCACATATCTTTTTAATATCTCCCTCCCCCTGGCCAACGCCGCCTCTGAGTTTTTACTCATGACATAGTTCATAAACTCTCTGTCTTCACAAAGCTCTTGGTAGAACTTAAGTCTTTTCCTCGTCTCACTCACGTATTTCTTCGCCTCTTTTTTCAACTCGCTGTATACTTTATAGAATGTGGGTACCCAGCTCTCTTTTATACACCTCTCCACGACGTCTAGCGACAGTCTGGCGGGAGTACCCGCCGCGCCTTCGCTCGTCACAGCCACCCTTAGGCCGTCTATAGACTTCTCGTAGGGCACTACTATATGAGTCCTAGAGGCGTCTGTCGCGTCGTTAACTAACTTCCCCATTGACTCAGCTATATGGAATAGCGTTGAGGCTAAGTCGGCGTCATCTACTGCGATAACTACAACGTCGGCCCAAGCTATGTCCTCTCTGGGGTCGTACTGTCTCAAATCTACTCTCCTCACCTCAACTCCTAGCTGCTGCAGCTCTGGAGATACGTCGCGCGCCAAGACTCTCACAGACGCGCCGGCGTTGTGGAAAAATTTAGCTCTTCTAGATCCCACAGACCCGCCGCCGAAGATTAACACTTTTAGCCTAGACGCCTCTATCCAAAGAGGAATACGCATTAATAGAAAAAATGTTGTGATATAAAAAGAGTTTGGAAAATTTATGGGAATCGTATGAGTGACTTCACAGCGTTGACTAATTGGTCAATTACAGAAGCTGTGGCGTTTTTAAAGCCTAGTATTTGATTAACTGCCCCTTGAACAACGCCTGTGATTGTTAACGCAAAGGCGCTCACCAATGCCACCGCCACTAGTAACAACAACACTTCTTCTACTAACACCGCCCCCTTCACGTATATCTACAATTTTTAAAACTGCTGTAGTAGTCTAAAAGCCGTAGACACTGCGCTTTCAATAGTGGCCTCCGGCGCTGTGTAGTGCTGTACACCAAGCTCGCGTAATTTACTAGAGGTGACTGGGCCTATGGCCACTACTACTTTCCCTCTGAGGTCTAGATAGGCGGCCACCGCCTCGGCCACGTTAGAGCTAGTCAAAACCACCGCCCTCGAGTTTTTAATAACTTCTAAATACTGCACAAGTTTCTCTCTGTCTATCTCCACGTCGTAGACAGGTACTTCTACCACATCTCTCATGTATTTTTTCAACACGTCGTTACCCATAGAAGACCTCAAGACGACGACTCTCCCAGGTGCCATGGACTCTAGTAGTTTCACAACGCCGTAGCTTGTATACTCACGCGGCACTACACAACCCCCCACTGCCTCAGCTGTAGAGGGGCCGATGCATATGACACATCTAAACTTCCTCCGCAGCGACTCTATATCCACAGCCAGTGCCGCCGCCGGGCTCATAACTACTAGATAGTCCCCCTCTGGCACATCTACTACTCGCCGCGGCGTCACTCTGCCAATGGTCACACACCTCGCGCCGCCGGGGCACCTCCCCTCTTTTATTCTAACTACTACAACCTCCTCGCCGCCTCCCATAGCTTAACCCCCCTCTCCACTACTCTGCCGACAACTATAATACTTGGGCTCTCAACGGCGCCAAGTCCCCCAAGCGTCGTTACTCTAAACTCCTCCTCTGGGAAGTATGCAGACTTCACCACAGCCACGGGGGTGTCTAGACGTAGACCCCCCTCGACCAATTCCTTAGCCACCTCCCCCGCCACAGAGGCCGCCATATATAAGACAATTGTGTCTACTGCAGTGGCTAGTTTTCTAAAGTCTACCTGTCGGACGCCCTTACCTGGGTCTTCTCTACCTGTGGCCAACGCCACTGAGCTGGCGACGCCTCGGAGAACCGGCGGGATGAAGTATTTCGCCGGCGCTGCGAAGCCGCTGGTGACGCCTGGCACTATTTCACACCTCACCCCCCGTGTTATTAAATATTCACACTCCTCAAACCCCCTCCCAAAGACCAACGGATCGCCTCCGTGGAGTCTCACCACTGTTTCAAACCGCAGCGCGTATTGGTACAACAACTGGTTTATCTCCTCTTGTGTTGGCCCCTCGCCGCCTGGCCTCTTCCCCACGTCAATTATTAAAGCCTGCCGCTTAGCTCTCTTCAACAACTCAATAGAGATCAACCGGTCGTGGAGAATTACGTCGGCTCTCTCTAAAAGCCGCATCCCCTTCACTGTGATAAGATCTGGATCTCCAGGGCCGGCCCCCACTATGTATACACCCATGACACAATGATTTATATGACTTTTTTAATTCACATATGTTCCACAGAGCTAGAGAGGTGTTCCCAGGCGGCGTGAACTCCCCCGCCAGAGCTTTAAAACACCTCCCAGCCCCCCTAGTCGCCGAGAGGGCCGCGGGTCCGTACATATATACAGACGCGGGGCGTCTAGTGGACTACTGCATGGCCTTTGGCGCTGTAATTCTAGGCCACGCCGACCCAAAAGTGAAAAAAGCAGTAGAGGAGCAGTTAGAGAGGGGGTGGATATACGCCTTGTTGACTGAGAGAGAGATAGTCTTCGCTGAGAAGATAAAGAGACACATCCCATCTCTCGAGAAGATGAGGATTGTAAACACGGGCACAGAGGCCACGATGAACGCCGTTAGAGCCGCGAGAGGCTATACGAAAAGAGATATTTTGATAAAGTTCGACGGGAATTTCCACGGCTCTCATGACTATGTCTTAGTAAAAGCCGGCTCTGGAGCGGCGACTTGGGGAGTCCCCACAAGCGCCGGCATCCCGGCGGAGGTGGTGAAACTCACAGCCGTTGTGCCTTACAATGACATTGACGCTTTTGTAAAAACTATGAGAGAGCTAGGGGACAGGGCGGCCGCCGTAATAGTTGAGCCAATCGCCGGCAATTACGGCCTTATTATACCAGATAGAGAGTTTTTAAAAACGTTGAGAGAAGAAACTGAGAAGTACAACTCTGTATTAATTTTCGACGAGGTAATTACGGGATTTAGAGTGGGGCTCGGGGGTGCCCAGGGTCTGTTTAGAATTAAGCCAGATATGACAACACTCGGTAAAGTATTAGGCGGTGGCTTCCCCATCGGTGTTTTTGGAGGCAAGAGTGACATAATGGACTTAGTGGCCCCCAGCGGGCCTGTATACAACGCCGGTACGTACAACGCCCACCCCGTGTCTATTGCAGCCGGCTTAGCTGTACTTGAGGAATTAGAAAGCGGCCGCCCCTACCAAGTGGCCAATGAGGCTGCTGAGAAGTTGTCAAGGGGGATTTTAGACATAGCTAGTAGACAAGGGTTTGATGTCGTAGTTAACCACATCGCTTCAATGTTCCAACTATATTTCAGAAAGGGAGATGTAAAGACTCCACGAGACGTGAGAGAGAGTAATGAAAAACTCTACCTCGCATTGCATAGAATAGCTATTAAACACGGCGTCTACCTAACTCCTTCGCAATATGAAGTGAATTTTACAACTGCCGCACACACCCCCGAAGTAGTGGAAGAGACGCTTAGAGCTTTAGAATACGCCTTCAAAGAATTAAAAATAGAAGTCGGAATATAGTGTGAAGACGGAGGATTTAATTAAACGCTTCTACGACGCCCCTCTTTTAGTATTTTGGGAGTCTACAAAGGCATGTCCATTGGCCTGTAGACACTGTAGAGCTGACGCAATTTTAAAACCGCTCCCAGGCGAGTTAAACACAGACGAGGGGAAGAGGTTGATAGATCAAGTGGCTGACTTCGGAAGCCCTAAGCCGATGTTAATTATAACGGGAGGCGACCCCCTGATGAGAAACGACTTGTTTGAATTAGTCGACTACGCCAAATCGGTAGGAGTGCCAGTCTCACTAGCCCCAGCCGTATCTAACAACCTCAACGACGAAGTGTTGAAGTTGATAAAAAACAGCGGTGTGAAGACAATCTCTATTAGTCTAGACGGGGCGAGACCGGAGACACACGACGAGTTAAGAGGCGTCTCTGGCAGTTTTAGCCAAACTATTGAGGTTGTGAAAAAGGCAGTGGAGGTAGGTGTCAACGTCCAGATAAATACAGTAGTGTGGCGTAAGTCTCTAGAGGAGCTCCCAGACGTAGTCGCTCTATTACAAAAACTAGGAGTGAGAGTGTGGGAGGTGTTTTTCCTAATTGTGACTGGCAGGGCGAGAGAGGAGTTAGACATATCTCCAGAAGAGTACGAGGCCGTTGTGCATTTTTTAGTAGACGTCTCTAAATACGGTTTTCAAGTGAGGACTGTAGAGGCGCCTTTCTACCGCCGGGCTAAACTAGAGAGACTAGAAGGCCGGCTCTACAGCCACCCACTTTATGAAAAACTAGCCGCCGCCCTTAGAGAAAGACTAGGTGAGCCTAGACGGGGCGTTGACTCCACAATAATGCCGACTAGAGACGGCTTTGGCATAATCTTTGTGGCATACGACGGGACGGTATATCCCAGCGGCTTTTTGCCATATCCGCTTGGCAATGTGAGGAGGAGGAGTCTAGTAGAAATCTATAGAGAACACCCTCTCTTAGTGAAGATGAGAAGTGGAGAACTTAGAGGTAGGTGTGGCCGTTGTAGATATAGAGAAATCTGCGGCGGCTCGAGAGCTAGGGCATACGCATATTTTAAAGACCCCTTGGCAGAAGACCCCGCTTGTATATATCAGCCATGATAGTATTGATATTCCACGGCTCACGCGACGAAGAACATAATAGACAAGCCATAGAGCTAGCTAGGAGATTGGGCTATGGCTACGCCTTTATGGAAATAGAGCCGAGGTTTAAGGAGGGGTTTGGAATACCTATGTTTATCACAGACGGGGCAGACTACAGAAAGGCGATTGAGGTGGCCACTGTGAAGTCCCCCCCACTTATAAGATGGCCAGGTTTTATAAACTATTTAAAAAGCCTCCAGGCCGACCTCTACATCTTCCACGGCCCCGACTACGGCGGGGAGTTAGAAAAGACGGGGCTCCCATTCGCTCTACTCGAGGGCGAGCCCAATATCGACTACGTTGATTGTGTAGAGAAGGCCGCGCCTGTAGTTTTGACTAGAGGGTACATTTATAAAAAAATCGCCGAGAAACTCCGGCGCTGTAAAACACAGCTCCTGCCCCCCCTGGTAGAACAAGAGGGGTTTGTTACATATTTGAGAGAGACTCTCCCCGTGGTGTTAAAATCTAGTGGGGCCGCCGGGATTTGAACCCGGGATCACACGGACCCGAACCGCGCTTTAGTGGCTTGCGCCTATCCTACCAGGCTAGACTACGGCCCGTTGTCTATTGTTGACTAAGTTTTTAAAGTTTTCATTTTTGACCGCGGCTGATAGAAAGTCTGCCAGTCTTAGAGCTTCTTCTAACTTGCCGTCTTCAGCCATTTCTTTAAGTTGATTTACAACTGGCAGTAAGACGCGTTTTATAGTTGTCTTGGCGGCGAGAGTGGCAGTGGGGCACCCCGCCCTCGCGCCCTCCTCCTCTGCCGCCGCCATGGCGGATTCTAAAAACTTCGAGAGGGACTCTTCGATATATTTCCTAGCTAGTAGTCTAGGCAATCTTTTGAGCTCTTCTTCCACCAACGCCTCCGCCTTGGCCACCTCCTCTGCACGCTCTGCGTTGTACCTCTGGGCTAATTCTCTCAAGTCCTCTATTCTAACTACTTTTACAGGTAGGTGGGGGGCAACTGTCTGAGGCACTCCGAGGTCTACTATAAGTTTGACAGAGGCGTCAGGCGGCACGTCTGTAATTATATACTCCATAGAGTGAACTGAGGAGAAGACAACATCACACTCTCTTAGACATTTTTCAACTTCTTCTTTTGTCAACGGCTTGGCCTTCCCGCCTGTCCTCGCGGCTATCTCAACAGCTTTTTCAAACGTGCGGTTTAGAATATAGAGCTCTCCCACGCCTCTCGCCGCCAGCTCCATGGCGATGCCGCCGCCTACCGCCCCCGCGCCTAGCACGGCGACTTTTGCCTTTGACAAATCTACAAATTGAGCGACGTAGATAATAGACAAGGCCCCCAGCCCCCTAGGCCCCCTGGAGATGCCGGTCTCTGTTCTAACTCTCTTGCCCACTCTAATAGCTTTCTCTACCACAGTTTTTAAAAGACCTCTAGTATATCCCAGTTTTACCTGTCTATCATATGCCTCCTCAACCTGCCCCAATATGTCAGTCTCCCCTATTAAAATAGACTCGAGGCCCGCCGCCACGCGAAATAAATGCCTGACGGCATCGGCGCCTTTAAACACTTTTACATTATCTACATATTTTCTATATTTCTCTACTACTAACTCCACCTCCTCTGCCGTGGCTCCGTAGAGATATGCCTCTACTCTCCCACATGTGTGTAAGACATACATCGGCTTTTTCTTGCCTAAAACCTCAGCGCAGTATTTCATCTCATTAGCCAACCTCCCCAACGCGTCTTGTCCCACTTCGCGGTAAGTCAATACTACAGAAAAAAGGTGAGAGAGCAAGTCCATGAGTTCAAATTTTGTAATATATTTAAAAAATGTTATCAAATTGTGGAGAAATTTTTAAACGGATATTTAACACAGCCCATGGTCTCTATAGCAGTATTGGCTTCTCACAGCGCTTTAGATGTATTAGACGGGGCGAAGGAGGAGGGGTTTAAGACTGTGGCTGTGGCTAAGAGAGGGCGGGATAGAGCGTATAGAGAATTCCCCGTAGTAGATAGATTAATTGTATTAGAGGAGTATGTAGACATTTTAAAAATCGTCGACGAGTTGAAGAGAGAGAGCGCTGTCTTCGTCCCCAACAGGTCTTTTGCCGTATATGTGGGATACGACGCCATTGAGAAAGAATTTCCCATACCTATCTTCGGCAATAGACATCTCTTGAGGTGGGAAGAGAGGACTGGGGCGGCTAATTACTACCGTCTATTAGACGAGGGGGGGATTAAGAGGCCTAGGACTTTTAGACCCGACGAAGTGGATAGGCCAGTAATTGTAAAGATGCCAGAGGCGGAGCGTAGAGTAGAGAGGGGTTTTTTCATAGCGAGAGATAGAGACGATTTATATAAAAAAGCGAGGCGACTCGCAGAGCTAGGGGTTGTGAAACTTGAAGACCTACAACACGCCTCGATTGAGGAGTTGGTGCTGGGAGCACACTTCAACGCTAATTATTTCTACTCCCCCATTAGGAAGAGACTAGAGCTACATAGCTTCGATAGAAGGATACAAAGCGACTTAGACGGCGTCTATAGAATACCGGCGAGACAACAAATTGAGCTAGAGTTAGAGGCGAGGTATATAGAAGTGGGCCACGAGCCGGCTACTATAAGAGAGTCGCTATTAGAAAAAGTCTTTGACATCGGCTATAGATTTGTAGAGGCCACGAGGAGATTAGTGCCGCCCGGAGTCGTGGGGCCCTTCACGCTCCAGTTCATAGTGACCCCCCAGCTAGACATAGTGGTATACGACGTGGCTCCTAGGATCGGAGGGGGGACGAATATATATATCGGCATAGGGGGTCAGTACTCAAAACTCTACTGGGGGAGGCCTATATCTATAGGGCGGAGAATCGCCATAGAGATCAAAGAGGCGTTAGAACAAAAGAGGCTGGAGGAAGTCACTACGTAAATAAGAGGTCTAGCTTGCCCCGCGCCGCCGCTTCTTTTATCTCAAGTGCTATTCTCTCCCCCATGTCCATCGGTCTGTCGAAATATAGGACAGAGTAGGGTGAGCCGTAGCCCATATATATATTAGTGCCGGCGACAATCCTCCCCGAGAATTCAAACACGACGATTGTCATATCGTCTTTTATAATAGACTCTAGACAATAGGGGCCTCCAAAACTACACATAAGCTCTTCCTCCACCGCCTTTTTAAAACTCGCGCCGTATTTATATACTGTCGGCAGCAGCGACTCTCTTAAGACAAGCGGGAGGTTCCCCACTACTACAAATGTGGGCTCTACCCAGCCGAAAGTTCTGCCGTCTACATTAGATTCATACCGTATGTCTACTCCAAAGATCTCTACCCGTGTGTAGACGGGCGAGGAGAAGTAGTGGTAATAGGCAGGTACGCCGAATAGATATTCTTGTATGATATACTCCTCACTCAACGCCTTGAGTCTGTCTACAAGTTCTTTTTTCTCTCTCGCCACGAAATAGCCCCGCCCCCCCTTTGCTCCAAATAGCTTTACGATGACTGGCTTGTCCACATCTGTAGGCGATTTGTATATTTTAGGTATGGGCACACCTGCCTTCTCTAAAAGCCTCATTTTTTCAAACTGGTTAGCCTCGATTTTCAACAACTCTCTACAGCCTAGTGTGGGGACCGGCGCGGCCAATGCTTGTCTCCACCCCACGTATTCCACATAGGAGCCGTGGGGGATAAACAAAGCGTTTTCTTTTGTCAACTTTTCGGCTACTTTTGAAAAATTTCTAAAGTCTCCAACCCACGCCTCGTCGACAAATTGAAACTGTCTGTAGAACTCCGCCGTGTTTGAGTCTTTAGCCACTGCAATTGTCTTAAAGCCAAATTTCTTAGCGCCTCTTAATATCTGCAGCGCTGTGTGTGAAGCCACTGTGGCCACTGAAAGTTTTTCTAAATCGTAGTGCCTCAACGCCTCAGACACATTGGTGGAGAACTCTATAGTTTTTTAATTTTGAATTTATAAACTGAGTAGAGGTTGTCGACGTGTCTTCTACTATGCGCTCTAGGCTTTTGGCAATTCTCTCCGGGGCCTTGTCTCTATTAGCCTCTCTTATCTTCGCCTTGACTGTATCGAGGCGGCTGCCGCCAGAGGACTTGGCTCTCCTAAATATATTCAACTCCGCATACGCCATAGGCACTTCAATTGCTTCTTATATCACTGCGTGGTACCCCCGGGTGTTTGCTAAAGACCCCGCAGCTTATCAACGATATTTCGCCGCAGGTCTAGTGGTGGGTTTTCTGGGGTGGGCGTCGGGGGTTTTGTACCTATTGCTATATCAAACATTTGACTTGTTGATTTTTTTACTACTTGCGGCGATGTTAGCTCTTTACGTTACGCCAGCTGCCGCCTATATGTCTGTACACCGGCAGACCAGAGCCGCGGCTCTAGGCGTAGTTAGTCAATTTATTAAAATAGTGGGGGCTTTATTCATAAGAACTCACCCCACTGTGTACACTACGTTGTTAGTAAACCTATTAATGGCTCTGCCCCCATTTTTGGCATTTCGAAAAAAGCCAGATTTTAAAAAATGGCGATTTACACTTAAAGAGGCTTTATACGGTGCTTCTTTCCAGACATTGACTATATTGACCACAGTCGGTGGGGGGCTGTATCTATACATGGCGTATACGGCGGGGGGTGGGGAAGTCCTCTACCTTGGTTATCTACTCTTTCAATTTTCGAAAATGGTATATCCAGCCCTCGCCTTAGCGCCTCTTATGTACGGCTCGATGTTGTTAGAAGACAAAGTAGAGAGGAGGGCGTTGTTAGACGGCGCGTTGTTGTTGTATATATATATTATAGCCTCAGCCGTTATGTTAAATACGCCGGCTCACCTCATCGCACTTATACGTCCACAAGAGTTAGCAAATGAGACTCTGGCCGCCGCCATGTCTCTAAACGCCTTTGCTTTATTAATGTCCGGCATATTTCTACACATCTCCAACGTATTACTTGCGGAGGAGAAAAAGCCTATTTTAACTCTAAGAGATAAGGCGGCGAAGCCTCTATACTTCGACATTGGACTAATTCCTTTGTATATGTCTTTATTTTTCTACTTAGTGTCTTCTCACGGCGTAGTTGGACTTGTGGCTATGTGGATAGTGACAAGCGCAGTGGGCGTCGCCGTTAGACTCCACTACATCTATACCAAGTCTGTATTGACTAAACTCTATTTACCAGCTATAATCTCCCTGTCGTCTACGCTGGTGTTACCCCATATGTATATAGAGCCCAGGACGTCTGTAGGAGAGGCTTTCCTCAATGTGTTTATCCACGCTGTATACTACGGCGGATTTGCGGCGTTTGTGTTTACACTATTATCTCAGCCGGCGAGAGAAATAATCCGCAGTGCGTGGCAACGGGCTTGCGTTTTAATAAATTCTATTCGGTAGATATATGCGCTATAGAAGATTTAAGAATTTAGAAATATCAGAGGTGTCGTTCGGCGGCTGGGTGTTGAGCGGAGATTTATACAAACTTAGAGACGACGCCTCTGTTTTAGTGAAAAAAGCTCTAGATTTAGGTATAAATTATTTCGACGTCGCTGATGTATACGGCAGGGGGAGGGCCGAGGAGGCCATTGGGGAGTTGTTAAAAGGCTACGAGGCGTATGTCTCTACTAAAGTGGGCTACGACTTCTACAACTACGAACCTCCTCGTAGGAGATTCGACGGGGAGTATCTCAAATTTGCCTATGAGATGTCTTTAAGGAGATTGAGGCGTAGACCTGATATTCTATATCTACACAACCCGTCGGTAGATGCGATATATAGCTCACTCCCTTTGTTGAGAGAGTTTGCCGACGTCGTGGGGGCGGCTCTGGGGCCGGAGACAGATGTGTTAAAAGAGGGCGTGGCGGCATTGAGCGCCGGCTACGACGCCGTTATGTTTGTTTTCAACATACTTGAACAAGAGCCGGGGGTGTATTTCACATCAGCTTTAAATAAACTTCTAGCCGTGAGAGTGCCACACGCCACTGACGTATTGACCAACAAGCCTCTCCGCGTCTACGATGACCACAGAGGCCTTAGGAGGAGGGAGTGGATTGTAGAGGCTAGGAAAATAGTTGAAAGAGAAATTGCGCCTCTGGCTAAAGAGCTAGGGCTAACTCTCGGCCAATACGCAGTGAAATTCGTTTTGTCGTATCCAGTGACTACAGTGTTGTTGACAGTCACATCTGTAGAGGAGCTGGAGGAATACGCCGAGGCTAGCGATGGGAAGCCGCTGCCTAAAGAACATATAGATGCATTGAGAGAATTTTGGAGGCGGTATAGATCTGTGTTAAAAGACGCCGGGGGTGGGATTTGAACCCACGCCCCCTCGACGGGGACGGGATGTCTTGGACAAGCCCTCGAGTCCCGCGCCTTGGGCCGCTCGGCCACCCCGGCTAAGTGTTTAGGTGGGTTAATATAAAAAGTTTTCTCACTTTTATAAAGTGTTTAATTCTTCTATATATGCAAAAGAGGCGGTCTTCTCAATGGTACGACGGCGTGGACAACGCCCCACATAGGTCATATCTACGCTCTATTGGGTTCACCGAGGCCGATTTTGGAAAGCCTATAGTGGGCGTATTGGCGGCTTGGTCTGAACTAGGGCCTTGTAATTACCACACTATTGAGTTAGTTAGGTATGTAAAAGAGGGTGTTAAAGAGGCGGGGGGTGTGGGTCTGGCGGCGCCCACTATTGTTGTCAACGACGGCATAAATATGGGCACTCCGGGCATGAAATATTCGTTAATTAGTAGAGACTTAATTGCAGACTCAATCGAGGCTCAGTTCAACTCCCACGGCGTTGATGCGTGGGTGGGGATCGGGGGCTGTGACAAAACTCAACCAGGCATTATGATGGCTATGGTGAGGCTTGACCTCCCGGCCGTCTATCTCTACGGCGGGACTGCAGAGGCTGGGAGACTAGGCGATAGATACCTCACTATTGAAGACGTATTTGAGGCTGTGGGGAGCTACTACGCGGGTAAGATAACACTTGAGGAGTTGAAAAGAGTGGAGGAGTTGTCTTTCCCAACATACGGCACATGTCAAGGTCTCTTCACAGCGAATACTATGGCGATGTTAGGAGAGGCCATGGGGCTTTCTCTATTAGGCTCCGCCTCTCCCCCCGCCACGTCTGCCAGAAGGAGGGCATACGCCGTGGCTTCTGGCAGAGCGGTAGTAAAGGCCTTGGAATTAGGCATAACGCCGAGGAAAATCGTGACGTACGACTCTTTATACAACGCCGCAGTTGCTCTATTCGCCACAGCTGGTTCAACTAACGGCGTACTCCACCTATTGGCAATTGCCCAAGAGGCGGGGGTAAAGTTCACACTAGACGACTTCGATGAAGTAAGTAGAAAAGTTCCTGTAATAGCGGCTTTGAGACCGGCGGGTCCCTACACGATGCAAGACTTAGACCGGGTAGGGGGCGTCCCCAGATTGTTAAAGAAGTTGTATAGAGCGGGTCTGTTGAGGCCAGAGGCTTTAACTATAGAGGGGGAGACCATTGGGAAGTTATTAGAGAAGTGGGAGCCTCCACCAGTGTCCGACACAGGGGTCTTATATGAAGTAGAGAGGCCCTATAGGCCATATGCAGGTATTAGAATACTAAGGGGTAATCTAGCCCCGAGGGGGGCTGTGATGAAGGTCGGCGCAGCTGAAAAGTTAAGATTTGAGGGAAGGGCCAGGGTCTACGATGGAGAACAACAGGCGTTTAAAGCGGTCTCTGCCGGCGAGATAAAACCCGGCGACGTGGTAGTGATTAGATACGAAGGCCCCAGGGGAGCCCCCGGGATGCCAGAGATGTTAAAAGTTACGGCCGCTATAGTGGGGGCTGGGCTTGGAGAGGCCGTGGCGTTAGTCACAGACGGGAGATTCTCCGGCGCTACTAGAGGCATAATGGTGGGCCACGTAGCCCCCGAGGCCGCCGTGGGGGGGCCTATAGCAGTGGTAGAAGAGGGTGACCGTATAGTAATAGACGGAGAGAGAGGCGAGATTAAACTCGACATCTCTCAGATAGAGTTAGAAAATAGACTAAAGAAGTGGACTCCCCCCGAGCCTAAATATAGAAGAGGCCTTTTGGCAAAATACGCAGCGTTAGTCTCACAAGCAGACCAAGGAGCCATTACGACCCCGGCAACAGTTCATGATAGTTAACACAAATCATGATAGTTAGCTCAAATATAGCTTAAGTTGAATTTTTTTTACGAAATGTTTATAAACAAAATTTATTTCTATCTACATGGACCCAAGCCCACTTCTACCACTCAGTGCGTTGGGCATATATTTCCACGGATTTAACGTATCTCTAACATTTGGATTGCCCGTGGCGATTGGACTAATGTTGTGGAAGTGGTGGAGGACTGGCGACAGAGACTACTACAAGGCCGCGAGGCTTATGACAGCGGTTTTAGCCGTTAACTTCGCAGTGGGTGCTATCAACGGCACTTTAGTCGAGTTTGGATTAGTACAAGTCTGGCCGGGCGTTAATTTAGCAATTGCAACTTTTGCCTTCGCCCCCTTGGCGCTAGAGCTTATTGCGTTTTCTAACGAAATTGCGTTTCTCATACTCTTTATTGTTACTCTGGGGAGAGTCAAGCCGCCGGTCAGCTTGGCTATATTGACGGTATACGCGGGCTTTGCCTACTTCTCAGGCGTCTTAATCACTGCTGTGAATACATGGATGCAAGCCCCCTGGGGTACCGGCGAGGTGGCTAAGGCGCTCTATCCGTTTATGCCAGAGTACGGGCCTAATGTAGTTGACGTGCCGAAATTAGTTGCTTTAAAAGTTGCAGGGCTGGCGACTCAGCAGCCTATATCGATATTTGTACAACACCCTGGCCTTGCCGAAAGAGTGGGGGTGGTGTTGTACGATCCTCTAGTGGCGATGTACAGCCCATATGCTTTAGTTTCAATTTTCCATAACATAATTGGAGCTACTTTAATTGGATTGGCGGTCACATTGGCCGGTTGGGCGTATCGCTATTGGAAAACTGGAGATCAGAAATATCTCAAAATTATTAGGCCAATCGCAATGGCGTTTGCAGTACTTTTTGTAATACAAGCGCCCATAGTCGCTCACTACATGGGCGAGATGGTAGTAAAGTACAACCCGACTAAATTCGCCCTAATGGAGGGGGCCAAGGAGACTAAGTACGACCCGTTGAAGGCTTTCTTGGCCTATGGCGATCCCAACCACCCAATTATAGGCTTTGACCAATTCTACAAGGCTTGTGAACAACACGGCGACACGACGCTTGGCGATTTGGCGAAAGTTCTAAATCTAGAGGCGTATTTAAGAGAGGTGTTGGGCGCAGTGCCGCATCTACAAGCTCATAGACTAAGTGACTTGATGTCTCTCAGATTGGCGGATCTCTGCAAGGCCGATTTACAAAAGGCAGAGTCTTACATGCCGCTTATCCACACACTTTATTACACAAAGACAACTTTTGCTATTATAGGCGGCATCGCTGCGGCTGCTCTGTTCTTCTACTTTGTCAAAGTGCCCGGCCTACACGGGATCGCTAAGAGAATAGTGACTCTAATAGGCGGCGAGAGGACCGCTTTATTTATTCTAGCGGTTATATTAGTGCTTGGCACAATTATCCCAGCCGCAAATGGCTGGGCTGTGAGAGAAATTGGGAGGAAGCCTTGGACGGTCTACGGTCTGTTGTATCCCAGTGAGGTCATGACGCCCGTGCCGTATGCCACTTCACCTGGGTTCTTAGCGTGGGCGTATTTTGTAATTATAGCCGTTAACGCAGGCGGCTTATTGGCATTGTATATCGTCGCCACTCGCGAATATAAGTTTATTGAACTACTAAAGAAAGGCGCGGGTGTAGCTGAAGACGCTACAAAAGTCAGGAGCTAGGGGTCATGGACGCCGTTTTTATCGGCTTTGCCGGCCTTGGCCTTGCCGTTGTTTTACACGTAGTTTTTGTCTCTATTACTCTCGGCACTGGCCTTATTTCTGCGTGGGCTAGGCATATGGCTGTGAAGACTGGAGATGCTTGGTATGAAGTATTCGCACGCAAGACCTTTAAAATATTGATAGTGTCTGAGTTGTTCTCAGGAGTCTGGGGTACAATAATTACTGTATTCCTCGCGGGGTTCTTTACGGCGTTGACTACATTAGCTACTAATACACTATTCATCCCCATAGCAATTGCCATAGCCTTTATAATGGTTAGAATACCTGCCATTGCTATTAGTTGGTATACCTGGGGCAAAATTTCGCCTAGTAGACATGCGATAATTATGTGGATTATGGCTCTCTCTGGCTTCGGCGTGCCGTTTGGCTTCAGGGCGATATTTGCAGAAATAAACTATCCACACGCAGTGGGTTACTACCTACAGACTGGTCAAAACCCAGGCTTTATGCCTTATGAAAATCCACTGTTCTGGACGCTATATGCACACACAGTCGCCGCGGTGATTTCAGTAGGGGGATTTGTAGTCGCCAGTCTACTAGCTCTGGAGAGAGATGTGAGAGGTGTAAGAATTGGTGCGGCTGTTGGTACAGTTTTGCTATTTTCTCAATTTGTCTTTGGGCCGGTTTATTGGCTTAGTCTTGGTCAATACTCTCCTTTGTTGTTCAACGCTGTAAACACTGACTTCGGGCCTCTATTTGGCGCAAAGCTCATTGCAACAGTCGCCTTGGCTGTGTTTGGTATATTGACTTGGAGAGACGCCAAACGCGGCGTTGTGTCTCGCTATGCTAAACTCTTGGCGCCTTTGGCTATCCTCATTGTTATTTTTGGCGAGGTGTTAAACGACGGGGCGAGGTACCCAAATATGGTGTTGATAGGTGAGGAGGGCCTCCCCGCCAAATTGTTTGCAAACTTCTATATCGAGATACCAATGGATATAGTATTTGTGATACTGGGCTTCTTGATACTATCTGTTGTTGTATTTGTCATAGCGGCGTTTTACGCACTGTATAGGAGATTTATTGTAGAAGTGCCAGAGGAATAAAAATAAAATTATTTTTTTTCTCCAAAAAACTTATATTTTTTTCTTTTTTGTTATAATATGTATAGAAAGATTTTAATCGCATATGACGGCTCCGACCATGCGAAAAAAGCTATTCAACACGCCGTGGCTTTAGCAAAGGCTTTTGACTCCGCGTTGTATGTCATAACTATCGCCACAGACCCGTCACAAGTCTCCATTGAGAGAGCTAGGCGTATAGTAGATGAGGCCGCACGTCAGATATCAAATATGGGCGTCTCTGTGGCTGAGACTGAGGTTAGGTCTGGCAACCCCCCCACTGAGATATTAAACTACGCCGAGGAGCGCGAGGTCGATCTTATAGTGATGGGGTCTAGGGGGCTGTCTGCAATTCAGAGACTAGTGCTGGGGTCTGTTTCTCAGACCGTGGTGTCGAGAGCACGTGTGCCAGTCCTCGTGGTTCGCTAACGCCTCTCCCCATTGGTCAAATTTAGAAATTGATATATTTTTAAGCCTCTGTGTAGTTCTGTGGGCGAGCGTTAACGGCAGCACGCCCTCTCTTGTACAGAGCCTCTCTGTTAACTCCACCGCCTCTTCTAGCGTAATATAAGAGCCAACTGAGACGTACTTCTTGCCTCTGCAGTAGATCACTCTAGCTAAGACTTCTCTAGAGTTTGGATCTAACACTGCGTTGTCTATCTCTAGGCCGTAGAGTAGAGATTTAGCCACGCCGATGGTGGGCTTTTTTAAAACTACGCCGATGTGCGCCGCGATGCCCAATCTTCGTGGGTGGGCTATGCCATGTCCATCTACCATAATTACGTCGGGCTCCTCCCGTAGTTTGAGATAGGCTCTAATAGAGGGCGTGATTTCTCTAAACGCTAGATATGTGGGGACGTAGGGGACTACGTCTTTTACTATGACACAGGCGGCGTCTACTACTTCTTTAGTCTCTACGTCTATCACTACGACGGCTCCGTAGGCGAGCCCTTTTCTATAGGCAACGTCAAGTCCAGCCACCTTCTCTATTTTCTCTACCTTTCTGAACTCTACTTTCTTAGCCAGCTGGAGCTGGATTGATTTAGCTTTTTCTATATTCAGAGGCATTTGAAAACGTAGCGATTATCTTTTCTATAATCTTCCCAGTGCTACATAAGTCGCAGCTTTTAAACTCTTCGGCTCTTAACACATCTAGCTCCAACCCTCTTTTTTTCGCCTCAGCTCTGACAACATCTGGAGACACAGTCTGGTTGGGGCCTAGTAACACTACGTCTGGTCTAACGACGTCTAACACGTCAAATATATCACCTGGCCTTCCTAAAACGACTTCGTGGGTGTAGTACAACGATTTTAAAACCTCAGCTCTTTGACGCTGTGGAATTACAATTTTTCTTTTTTTAAATCTCTCTGCGTTTTCGTCTGAAGACACTACCACAGTGACATACCCCATCTCCCACGCCTTTCTCAAATAGGCGATGTGTCCTGGGTGGATAATTTCAAATGTCCCGGCGACCATTACTTTTTTCGTATTTTTTATCTCACTTGGTCTCTTCCAGTTGAAATTAACTACGCCAATTAGCCTCAACGCGTCGAGTAGACCCTCTGCGTATGAAACTGTGGCCAATGACGTCTCTCTATCGCCTATTGAGTAGTAGTACTTCGAGTCTTTGAGATAGGCCTTTGCTAAATCAACTATGTGGCCGTAGGCTGGGTCTTTTAATATTAGACTATTCAAGGCCTCTTCTAAATTTTTTATATAAATCGCCACTCTATCCACGTTTTGGTGATTGAGCTGTCTTAAAACTTTTAAACCGAGTCTTAACTACGCCACATGGCTGCCGAGTTAGAAAAACACGTCGGCGAGTTAGTGTTAAAGTTAAGAACGGCGGAGAGGTTAGTCAACGAGGGGAAGGTCGACGAGGCGAAGAGACTTTTGAAGGAGGTTTTGAAAGAGGCGAGGGAGAAGAGACTTGAGAAGACTTTGTGGAGTTTAATTTTGAGTGTTCGGGCAGCCCTAAGGCGAAAAACTCGACGATAAAAAACTCTTTCGACTTACACATTTTCTTCCCCAACACTTTTACAACTTTGACTTTCTCCCCCCTCTTCACTACATCTGTGGGGCATCCTTCACAACCTGCGCACTCCTCCTCAAAAGTAACCACTACGCCCTCTAGCGCCTTGTGAGGCGGCAGTAGGCCCACTATGGGGGCCTCTTCTACAACCACTGGGACCATTTCCCCGCCTGTTATTTTACACCTCTGTCCCATATACGCCCTAACTTCTATAACTTGGTAACTTCTGCCAGGCGTTAACTTTCCCATACAGACGTTATATAGCCTACACGACTTACATTCATCGGGTATATTTACTAGACGAAATCTATGGCCTATCTCTGCTTGTTCTTTTGAGATTAGAGTAATCCTCTTCACATTTTTAAGTTTATAGACATTTTATAAAAGTGATAAAAAACGTAGTCGAGGCCTATCGGAGTCTTTCTAAGAGAGATCTAAGTGTACTTAAGCTTTTAGAAAAAGGCCACAGGCGGTATGAATTTATCCCTCAAGAGGTGTTAGAGAAGTTGTTTCGTAGACGTGATGAAGAGTTGAGAAATAGTCTAAAGAAGCTTCATGGACTAGGTCTATTGAGGAGAAACACTTCTCCATATCTGGGGTGGAAAATCACTGCGCTGGGGTATGACGTATTGGCTATTCACACTTTGAGAACGAGGAAAAAAATTGTTAGTATATCGCCGACGCCTTTGGGAGTGGGGAAAGAGGCAGTGGTATACGCCGGAGATACTCCGTCCGGTTTAAAAATTGTTCTTAAATTCTATAGAAGAGGGGTTGCGTCGTTCAAAGAGTTAAAGAAATTGGGGAAGGTTAAACATCTCCATGAATTGTATAGAACTAGACTGTCAGCCGCCGCGGAGTATTTTGCACTTTCTAAAATCTTCGAGGGGGGTGGGCTAGTGCCAGAGCCTATTACCTACAATAGACATGTAGTAGTTATGGCGTACTTAGACGGGGTGGAGTTGTATCGATTAAATAGTGGAACATTTGAGAAAATTATTGAAGATGTCGTAGAGACTTTAAAGATTTCGCTGTCTCTTGGCATAATACATGGAGATTTGTCTCCATATAATATCATTGTGAGTAGGCGAAGTTATATTATCGATTGGCCACAGTGGGTCCCCGCTACCCACCCAAAGGCTCTTAAGTATTTAAGAAGAGATTTTGAAAATTTAGAAAAATTTTTTAAGAGTAGGGGCGTATCTCTAGACCTGGGGGGACTCGTTCAATATGTGAAACGGGGGGCTGTGGAGGAGTTTGTACATCACTTTAATAAAGATGTGTTTTTATAATAGTGGCAATTCTGGGGATTGACATAGCCCCAGGCGGCTCCTTTGGCTATGCCCTTTGGGAAGAGGGCAAGATAATAGAGAAAGGTACTACAGACGTCAAAGAATTAGCTAAACTCTTTAAAAAGTACAAAATTGAAACGTTGGCAGTTGATAACGTAGGGGAGTTGTTTCAATATGCAAAAGTCTTAGTTAAACTATTGGGTAAACTGCCCTACGTCGTCGATGTAGTAGAAGTCACGAGGACACAGAATGGTGGATTTCGAAAAGTAGAAGAGTTAGTCGGAGAGTTTTTCAATATTGAGATTGCTAGAATTAATCCAGAGGAGACCGCCTTCTACCTAGCTCTGTTGGCCAGCCGGGGGGTGGGGACTCCAGTCAAATTATTTGAAGAAGAGACTGTGGTTTTAGTCTATAGGAGAATTTCCACCACGCCTGGGGGGATGAGTAGGAATAGATATATGAGAAATATCACACATCGTATAAAATCAACTGCTTCTAAAATTGAGACTAGGCTAAAGGAGGCGAGACTAGACTATGATCTCTTTATTAAAGAAGAGTCCGGAGAAGTCACTTCTGCAAAGTTCATAGTGTACGCAAATAGAGAAGTAGTTAGGCGATATGTAAAGCCGATGAGAAGTGTAGACATTGCGATAGCTGTATACTCAACTCCAGCGCGGCGAAGTAGAGAACCAACTACGAATAGATATCTCATACTTGGAGTAGACCCCGGCGTGGTGACTGGTTTAGCAATTCTAACTCTTGACGGCGACGTATTAGACACAGTGGCTAGACGTAGTTTCTCCAGAGGAGATATACTGAGGTATGTACACCAATGGGGAGTGCCAGTGGTGGTGGCCACAGACGTAAAAGAGCCGCCGGAGTTTGTAAAAAAACTAGCCGCTATGTGCGGCTCTGTGCTCTACAGCCCTGGACGTGATTTAACTACAGAGGAGAAAAGCCAAATTTTACAAAAGACTAAGTGGAGAGCTTCCACTAGTCACGAGCGAGACGCCTTGGCGGCTGCTTATAAAGCATATTTAGAGTATAAGCCAAAGTTTGAAAAAATTACTAGAGAATTTGGAAATATCTTAAAGTTTGACCAAGTGGAGTACGCCAAGGCTTTAGTAGTTCGTGGATTCTCAATAGCACAGGCTGTGTCAGAGGCCTTGAAGAAGAGAGATGAAGAAAAGACAAGAGTTATTTATGTAACTATAGAAAAGCCTTGTGTAAAACATGATGATTTTCTACAATCACGTGTTAAGGCGCTGGAATATGAAAATAAAAAACTCTTTGAAGAATTAGAAAACCTACGCCACGAGTATATAAAAATCAAAAGACAGCTAGAAGATGAAAAATGGCGAGATGTAAAATATAGAGAGCTACAGACGAGAATCGACAACTTAATACAGATATTACATGAGAAAGAGAGAGAACTTTCAAAATTTAAAGAGCTTGTATTAGACATATTATTAAACTTTGGTTCAAAATATAGGCTTGTCCATAGCGATGAATTATTTGAATGTAAAGGCGGTGAGGAGGTGGGGGTAATCTGTAGAAATTTAACGTCCATTGAAGAATCTGTCGCTAGGAGGTCGTTGGGAGTGCCTCTAAATCTCGTCGCTGTTTTACAACTCAAAGACTTCTACGTAATAGATCTCGACGCCGTGAGACAATGCCAGGAGGAGATTAAGAGAAAACTCGACGGCAATAAGCCGCTCGACTTGAAAAAATTATTAGAGCAATACAGACGTGGACTAATATAGAGAGACCTCCCCTCTCAGTATATATTCAGTAATATATGCAATCTTCTCTAACTCTCCTCTCGCTATAGCTTCAATTTCTCTTCTTATCTCTCCAGTAAGTTCGCCTTCTTTAATTATTTCGATATTTAAAATCTTAGGCTCGTTAATTGGCCTCCCTATTTGAGAAACAATTTCTACATACGCCTCGGTAATACCTTTAACCTCTGCATATATCTTATCTGCAATTCTCTGAGCCACTACGTTGTAGATCTTGCCCACGTGGCTCACTGGGTTTTTTCCAGCCGCCGCCTCTAACGACATAGACCTCATGGGCGTGATTAATCCATTTGCTCTATTGCCTCTACCCGTCATGCCATCGTCACCGTGTTCTGCAGAAGTGCCCGTCACAGTGAGGTAGTAAATGTCGTATTCTGGCTTGTCTGCGGCATTTATTGTAACCTCTACGTTGTAGTCGGGAACTATTTTGGCGGCCATGTCTTCAATAGATTTCTTAATATCTTCTTTCACAGATAGGTAGTGGCTTTTGTCTTTAGTTAATCTACTAATAATAGCAGCTGCCACAGTTAATTTTATATCCCTACCCACCCGCACCCCCATTACTTTGACGTCTTCCCCCACTTCTGGGTACTTAGCTTTAAAATCTCTAGAGTTAAGTAGGCGTTCTGTCCTGTATACTAAATTCTCTAGTGGAGTCAAAGGCGCATAACCTACTCCCACAGATGTGTCGTTGGCCAGTGGAATAGTCCTCGCACCTAGATCGTAAATACCAACTAAATCCGCAGAACCTTGCCCAATTTTGTAATCTATAACCACGTGGAGGTCTGGGTCTAGGAATCTAAAATTTTGTTTTATCCAATCACGCGCAGCCTTCACGACTATAGGCCCAAGAGGTACTTTCACAACGCCGTCGCGTGTCTTAACTTCGTTAGTCGCCCTACCGGAGACTAATATATATATAGGCTGTAATACCTCTCCTCCGCCGAATCTCGGCGCAGCCTGTCCCCCCACTACTAAAGTTTTATCAACATTGTGATGTAGAATCACACCGAAGTTTTCTAAATAATATCGAGATAAATATCTACTCACCCACTCTGAAATCCCATCTGCGATATAGTCCGGGTGGCCTTGTCCCTTCCTCTCTACTATCTCTACTAGGCGTTGCGCCACTGGAGTTTTGTCAACTTTTTCTACGACTATCATGGAGCCACCTCGAGAGCTGAGACGTAGATAACTTGCGACCCTCTTACGACGATGCGTCCATATCGAGTGACAGGTTCACCAGATTTATTCAACTCGGCGGCGTCGTCAAGGACTAAATTCATACAGCCGTCATAAGCTGACAAAACACCTCTCACAACAACCCCGCCTTTCAGCCGAGCGACTATTTCCTTATTCAACATTTTAGTCAATATCTTAATGGGAGGAAGCAGCTTTGTCTGCTGAGAAGTCTTCGACATAGTGAACCCCGTATTCTGAAATATATAAAATTAACTCTAGCCCCTCTTTTCGTAAATTAATACGTCGTCTATCCATTCAACATGTGCCATGAGTGTTCTCCTACAGCAATACCTCACCACTCCTAAACTATCTAAAACAGATTTAGGAGACTCGCCAGACAAGACTCTCTTTTTAAAAGGGTAGTATAAATGGCCCAGCGGCTTTCCACAAGTAAAACATCTCACTGGGACAATCATCTATACGCCTTTTGTCTTTTACTTCTGGCGTGTTTTAAACCTGGCTTCTTAGGCTCAGTCATTCTGGGGTCGCCCTTTATCATATAGGGATCATACCTCTCGTATAACTCTTTTAACTCTTGGCTTTGGAAATAGGCCACGAGTCCTCTAGCAATCGCAATCCTAGTCGCTACGGCTTGTCCCATAAACCCGCCTCCCGATACGTTTACCTCAATGTCTACCTTTCTGGCCAACTCACCTGCAAGTATCAACGGCTCGCTCATTTTTATCCTTGCTATTTCAATAGGCCATATTTCAAGAGGTGTGCCGTTGATTCGCACTCTCCCCAACCCCGGTTTAATTATTGCTCTAGCCACCGCTGTCTTTTTCCTACCCACAGAAATTACAACTCTAGGAGTCTCTTGGGCTATCACTACTCCGTGTGGCATCACGTCCATACTCATACATTAGTTTTAATTTTTTTCTCCCAGAGTGCCTTGGCTTTTGTCCATTTCTCCCATGCAGTTTGGTCTACGCTTTTCCAAATTTCTTCAAGTGTTATGTATTTTATCAAAGGTCTAATTTTTAGCATAGCTTTGGGTATTTGATACATTACCAAGGCTTTTCTATTATATAACTCTAAAGGCATCGACATGTAGACTCTCAGTCTCTTTAAAGCCTCTCTCCCCCTCTCAGTTTTTTTCGGAAGCATTCCTCTCACTATTCTCTTAAATACTCTATCAGGCCTCCTAGGCACCTTAGGACCAACTTTTTCTGGATTGTAGTGTGTACGCCATTCTGAAATCTTTCTTTTATACCACTCAATCACCATCTTTCTCTCACCTGTGACGACGGCCTTATCGATATTTACAACTATTACTCTAAGACGTGGCTTTTCAATCAATAGCTTAGCAATATATGATGCTAGCCGACCCGCCACGTGGCCCTCTGCGTCTATTATAATCTCTCCGCTTTCTGGAACAGAGCTTATATCTAACGTCTTTTTCACAATTTTCATACCACTATCTTAACGCCACTTCCCTTTGGCACCTTCTTTACTAGTTCGGGTATTGTCAGTACTTCTCCACCGACGCTTAGAATTTTCGACGCGGCGGTAGGTGTTATAGAAACCGCCGCCACAGTGATCTTTCTCCTTATTTCACCTCCCCCCAAGATTTTCCCAGGAACAATTACAATATCGCCGTCTTTTACTAATCTATCTATCTTACCTACGTTTACCACAACACGCTTCCTCCTAGGCCTTTCCACAAACTCAGCTACTGTTCTCCAAATTTCGGCATTGTTTATAGACGCCGCCTTTTTTAAAAACCTAATTAACATCCTCGTCTGTCTATTAGTAGGCCCTGTAGGATTAGGAGGCATACCGTCAAGACAAGATCTAAGGTATTTAAATTTTTGCCTCTCTGTTAACAATTACTCGGTAGAGTTGTGTAAGAAAGTCTTGGTACTTCTTTTTCAAAATTCTAAACGCCTCTTTTAAGGCTGTATCTACGTCATAGTTCCCAAAAGACTCCACCCAGAATACATATCTATCTCTTTCCCACTCTACCTCAATACCGTCTTTACATAAATCTTTACACGTCCACGCCTTGTTAAAACTACACTCCAATGGGTCCTCTATATTTCTACAAATTTCTTTACACACTTCTCTACACTTTTCATCTCTAACTACTACACGTGGATAGTAGTAATAACTGGCGGTCGCCGCCTGCCATTTGGCATGGTTTTTGGCTCTGCCTAGTTTAGCATAAGCCTCAAGGACTACGGACTGCCCCTTTACAAGTTTTACAATTGGGATATCTTTATACACAGGCGTTATTTCTGGACGGTCTGATTTCAAGTCTCCGGAGTATACAGTAGTGTCTACGTCGGCGTTTACCTCTAAAGAGAGCTTTGCCCCACACTCTGCGGGGTCGGCGAGGCCGGACTCACAGTCTTCTATAGGAGGGAGAGATTGTATTGGAGTAGTGAGCGGAATTAGTCCAAGTCGATGTGCCAACATCTCATCGTACATAACTGAAGTGTTATTTACAATCACCACCGAGTCAATCGCCACTACTGGAAGTTCAGAAATTATTGTTCTCCTAAGTGAATTTATAAGCGAGGGGGGGACCCCCTCTACAATCGCTCTTAGAAATAATGGAGATTTCTCTACAACAGTTACTTCAGGCATTATCTAGTAGGTTTCTGTCTTTTACCTCGCCAAATTGCCCAAAGAGAGACACCATTCACTTTCACTACTTTAAATCGTACACCTGGAATATCGCCTAGAGACCTACCCTCCGGTCCACCTATACGCTCAATAACTACTTCGTCATGTTCATTAATGTAGTTGAGACTTCCATCGTATGGCACAAAGGCAGTGACCACTTTGCCATTTTTCACTAACTGGACTCTAACACATTTACGAACAGCCGCATTTGGCTTCCTAGACTCTACTCCCACTTTTTCTAACACAATCCCTCTCGCCATAGGTGCGCCCTCAAGTGGGTCGTATTTCTCCACCAAGCCCAACATTTTTCTCTTATAAGTCACGTCGTTCCATCTAAACTTTTTCCTTTTTCTTTTCAATTTGCCACCGGCAAATAGTCCATAAGGCGATTTCTTACCCGGCACGGTTGTTGAATAATGTATAATTAATAAATTTTAAGCCAATATAACTCTGTCGATGTCGTAATATCTCTTTGCTAAAATCTTCGCCCGTGCGATATTTCTACCGTTTTTCCCAATTGCAATACCTTTATCTTCTGGAGGTACTGTAGTAATAGCCACTTTGGCGCCTGAGGGAGATTTAGTAATCTTCACCATTATTACTCTCGCCGGATATAGACTATTTTTAATTAACTCCTCCGGCGTGTCGCCAGCTTCTACAACCTCCACATCTCTCCCCACTATTTGTCTCAATAATCTGATGTTTGAACCTCCCTTCCCAACGGCCAACGCGGCGTGGTTCTTCTGAACTATTAAAATTATCCTCGAGTATTCATGGTCTATAACTACATCTATTGGTGTAACTCCAGTGATACTCTCAAAAAGCGTGGCGTATCTAATTTCCTCTTCTGTTAGTCTAATGTCAGGCATGTCCAACTACTTTCATAATCTCACTCTGGCCTGGGTCTATTACAGCTAAAGCCATTATTTTATGCGGTCTTTTTGCGGCGGCGCCGAGCTCTATACTAGAGCCTGGAAAGATAAATACTGGTACGCCTCCAAGCTTTGCATAATATTCAATATCTTCTCTTGCCCACTTGGGGGCATTAGCCGCCACTATAACTAACTTAGGTAGACCTGCCAAAACAGCTTTTTTAGTCTCTTCAAAGCCAATCACGACCTTGCCTGTGTTTATAGCCACTTGAAGTTCTCTACTTACGTCAACCACGTTACGCAGAGAATGTTGTCTTTATAAAAATTTATCTGTGGAATTGCATTAAAAGTCTCACAATGCCAGTGCCGATGGGGACATACTTCCCAGCAATTATGTTCTCCACTACGCCTTTAAAATGTTCTTCTTCGCCCCGCATAGAGGCCTCTATCAAAGTCTTAACTGTCACTTCAAAAGCCGCTCTCGCCAGCGGAGACTCCTTGGCGCCCACTATGCCGTGACGTCCAATTGGCTTTAGACGACCAGACCACGTCATGGCGTCGGCTACTAAATACATATGTCTAATGTCTACGTCAAGGCCTTGATCGTCTAATACACGTTTAATCTCTTGTTCAACTAACGCTCTGACAGCCTCTATGCCTAAAACTTCCTCTACTTCATGTAAGTCATTGCTATAAGTCCTGGAGGGGTCTACCTCCTCCATCTGTAAAACAGCAGCTAGATTTGTCCCCTCTGTTATTATAAACCACTCGCCGTTTTTCGAATCGTATTGAAGCACCACTTTCCTAATGTTTTTTATACCAGATATCCTCATCTGTAGGACTTTGTCTTTTACCTTCCTTATCTTTAATATATCTGGGGTGGCTATATTTACAACAATTGTGTTGCCCTTTATAGAAATCGACATATCTCTCCCCTTTGTTTTTGATAGTATTCTCTCTATATCTTTCATAGAGAGGCCTCTATATTTTAACTGTTCTGAGTCAATTGTAATTATTATAGAACCTGATACATAATCTACGTCTACTTCTTTAGCCAACATTTCTAGTGTCACTTGTTGTATTTTTTTCGCAACAGCCTCCGCAGACTCTCTACTCTTACTATATGGAGGTTTTAAATATATAAACATCAAGGGAGTTGAGGGATTTCTCCTCGCGTCTACAATTTCAATAAGCCTCGGCAAACCCCTAGCCATTGAGAACTCTCTTAAACCTGCGTAGTGGAAAGAACGAAGGATCATCTGAGTGCCGGGCTCTCCAATTGATTGAGCAGTCACTATGCCTACGGCCTCTCCAGGGTCTATGAGCGAGGTTAAATACTGCCGGAGGACTCTGTGGATTAGCCTAGCGGCCCTCTCTTCGTCAACTTCTTTTATTGCAGCCTCAAGCTCTTTATACAGCGGCTGTGGTAATATATTTGATATCTTTGATAGAATTTCTTCTTTAGAGATCATCTTATCCACAACTTTAGAGACTTTATATCTGCTATTTTCCCGTGATCTGACCGACTTACGTCAACTCCGTCGTCTCCATATAGTAGTTGTAGTAATGTCTCGTCGCCAAATCGCACAGTGCCGTCGTACGCCACGTAGATGTCTTGTAGTGCGTTTATCAACCTCCTCTGCATATAGCCAGACTGGGCAGTTCTTACAGCCGTGTCTATTAAGCCGTCTCTACCCGCCGCGGCGTGGAAGAAATACTCTACTGGACTGAGGCCTTTTCTAAAACAGCTCTTTACAAAACCACCGGCGTATGGCCCAATGTCGCCCACAGGGAAGTGCGGGAGCGTCCTTGTCCTGTAGCCTCTACGTATACGTTCACCTCTAATAGTCTGTTGGCCAAGTGTGGCCACCATCTGTATTATATTCACTAAACTGCCCCTTGCGCCGGTCTTAGCCATGAGATAACCCTCTGCGTCTTTCTTTATATACTTCTCCACTACCGCCGCTGCGTCTTCACGCACTTTAGAAAGAATTTCAGTGACTTTATTTTCAAACGTCTCCTCTACTGTAAAGCCTGGCATAGCCTCTAACTTACCCTCTCTAAACTCCTCAATTAGATTATACACTTTTCTAAGCCCCTCTTCTATCACTACTTCTAGTTCTCCATAGGCCTCCTGGGGGATATACACTGAGTCTAGCCCGAAGGTGAATCCACGTAAGTCGAGGTACCTAAGGAATAGCCTCAGCGACGAATCTAACCAACTGCGGGCCACCTCTGGAGAGTAGTCGCGGGCTATTCTATGCCATAACGAATCCACTTGCTCTGCCCCTATTGATTTCTTGTCTAAAACTCCCTTAGCCATATAGCCATTTATTACTATAATCCATTCATCTCCTACACATCTATAAGCGTCTTGACACTTGTTTTTAAACGCTGTAGGCTGTACCCAGTTTAAGTCTTTTGGTAAGAAATGCGAAATTATCTGTTTCCCAGTCCACAACTCCACTGGGTGTAGAAACGCAGGCTCTGGAGGCGGAGTTTGAGACTTGCCAGCTCCTAGTAGATAAGCAACTTCTCTCTTAGTTAAAAATGTAGATTTATGTGACAATAGGTACGCGCCGATTATGTAGTCCTGCCTTGCCCCAATTATGGCGCCTCCGTAGCGCGGAGTTATTATATGGTTCTCTACTAACATCAACACCCTCGCCTCGGCTCTAGCCTCTTCAGTCTGTGGAACATGGAGATTCATTTCATCTCCGTCGAAATCTGCGTTGTAGGGCGGACACACGGCTAGGTGCAGCCTAAAGGTACGACCCGGGAGGACTTTTACTAAATGACCCATTATAGACACTCTGTGTAGACTCGGCTGTCTATTAAAGAGGACGATGTCGCCATCTATCAAATGTCTCTCCACAACCCAGCCCGGCGCTATTCTCTCAGCAAGAGCTTTCCTATCTTTAACATACCTCAAGTCAATTCTCCTCCCCTCAGGCGTAACTACGTAGTTTGCACCTGGCCAAGCCTCAGGGCCTCTCATGATAAACTCTCTTAGAAAGTCAATATTCCATTGAGTAACTCTTTCTGGTACAGTTAAAATTTTAGCTATGTCGTAGGGGACCCCCACTTCATTTATGCCGATGTGTGGATCTGGGCTTATTACAGTACGAGCTGAGTAGTTAACACGTTTACCAGAGAGAGAGCCTCGAAATCTACCCTCCTTCCCCTTGAGTCTCTGCGCTATGCCTTTCAACGGGCGGCCCCCTCTGTGTTTAGCCACTGGTATACCTGGCAGTTCGTTGTCGAAATAAGTCGCCACGTGGTATTGCAACAAGTCCCATAGGTTATCCACTACGTTTGTAGGCGCGCCTGTCTCTATAGCAATTTTCAATTTTTCATTCATCCTAATAATGTCCACTAGTTTATGCGTTAAATCGTCCTCAGACCTTATGCCAGTCTCTAATTGAATCGACGGTCTGACGTGAGGTGGGGGCACTGGGAGGACTTTAAGCACAGCCCACTCGGGCCTAGCCACAGACGGGTTTATACCCAAAAGCTCAAGATCCTCCCCAGGCACCTTCGCCAACCTGTCTCTTAAAACCTCTGGGTCAAGTTTCACCAAAGCCCCGCTTTCTGTCTCCTCGTAGAAATAATACGGTCTTTCAAAACGTATTTTGTTTTTCTTAAACCCACAGTGTGGACACGTAGCCCTCTCAGACGCCTTCTTCCTAATTTTCTCGTAGAGATTCATAGCGAGCAGCCTCCACCTCTTCCTCAATTTTGTCAATCTCTCTCTATACCTCCGTATCTCTTCTTCTTTTAACATAATACGCCCACAGTTTGGACAAGTGGCTCTCAACACGTCGTATATAACTCTGGCGAAGCCCACATGTACCACAGGCTTTACCAACTCCACGTGGCCAAAATGACCTGGACATACGTCGTGGGTCTGGCCACATGTTTCACACCGGCCGCCGGGCTCCGCCACGCCTAATCTCCTATCGACAATACCTCCCCTCACGGGGAGACCCCCCTCGTCGTAGACTTCAGAAGTTGTAATCTCCATTACTGAATATTTTCTAATCATCTCGGGGCTAAAGACGCCAAATTTTATAGACTTTATAACCTTACGTGGAATTGTGTCTAACTCCTCCTTTAGAGACACGGTGGTAGATAAAGAACAATATATAAGTTTAATCCAACACCTCTGATAGTTCAATCTTTGGATATATCCCCAGCGCTATTAACTCCTGTAGTAATAATTTAAATGCGTACGGCACCACTACTTTTGCAAATTGTCCACTATCTCCATGGATTGGACACTTCGGCTTGTTTAACTTAGCGTCGAGATACGCCGGCAATCCACAGAGCTCACATACATACATCGTATATTTATCGCTAGACTCTACAAGTCTTTCGTACAACAGAGCAGAGGCGCCGTGTGCAATTAATACATCGCGCTCCATCTCTCCCAATCTAAGGCCGCCCTCTCTCGAACGGCCCTCTGTGGGCTGTCTAGTCAATATTTGAACCGGGCCTCTAGACCTTGCGTGTATTTTGTCGGCGACCATGTGATGTAGTTTTTGGTAGTAGACCACTCCTATGAATATATCGGCAACTAATTTCTCGCCAGTTATGCCGCTGTACATAACCTCTTTCCCATCCCACTTATACCCCAATTTCATCAAAAGTCTCCTCAAGTCCTCCTCTTTAACGCCCTCGAAGGGAGTGGCGTCGATCAACACGCCGAGCGATGCCGCCGCCTTGCCGGCCATACTCTCCAACAACTGAGCTACAGTCATACGGGAAGGTAAGGCGTGTGGATTAACCACGATATCAGGCACAATGCCCTCTTCTGTAAATGGCATGTCCTCAGGCCTTAGTAACATCCCCACAACACCCTTTTGTCCATGCCGCGAGGCGAATTTATCGCCCAGCTCAGGGACTCTGAGCTCTCTAAGCCTAACTTTCACTAATTTATTGCCCTCCGGCGACTCTGTAATTATGACTCTGTCCACAATGCCTTTTTCACCGCGTCTGACTGAAATAGAGGCGTCTCTCCTCTCTTTTAGAATACGCTCGGCTTCTAACGTTACGTAGAACCTAGGCGGCGACGTCTTGCCTATAATTACTTCATTACTACTGACATATACTTCAGGCGGCGCTATTCCGTCTTCATCAAGATGACTATAGGCCTCGGGGCCTCTATAGCCCTTTACAGAACTGTCAGGTATCTCAATCCTATCTTCCTCCCCACCCGGGTATTTCTGCTCCTCGGTCTCATACGTTCTGTAAAAAACTGAGCGGAACATCCCCCTCTCCACCGCCGCTTTGTTTAAAATCACAGCATCTTCTATATTGTATCCAGTGTATGTCAACAACGCAACGACTGCGTTTTGGCCAGCGGGTCTTTTAGAATAGCCCACTAGCTCAAGACCTCTAGTAGTCACTAAAGGCCTCTCTGGGTAGTATAACATATGGCCGCGGGAGTCCAGCTTATATAGGAAATTAGACTGAGGCAGTCCAAGAGATTGTTTAGCCATAGCAGCTTCATATTGATTACGAGGCGACTGGTTGTGTTCAAGATATGGTATAATAGAACCTATGGCGCCAAGGATAGAGGAGGGGATGATCTCTACGTGAGTATACTCACTCAAGTCCCCCGTGGGGTTAACCGCTATATGGGCGTTTTCTTCTTCATCTGCATCTAGATATTCGACAATCCCAAGTTTAATTAAGTCGTCCCATGTGTATTCCCCCTTCTTTACTTTATCCACTACCTCTTTTGTGAGTTTTAACCTGCCCCCCTCTACGACTAATAAAGGCCTTCTTATACGACCACCGTCGCAGTTGACATATACAGCGTTGTTTAAATATGCTATGTTTATCTCATCGCTGATTTTCCCAGACCTCCTCAACTTCCTAACGCTATCTACTAGTTCCTGCGGCTGTGTGTGTATCCCCACAAGCCTCCCGTTAAGATAGACCTCCGCACCTGAGATCTCCTCTTCTCTAGCCCTAAGCACTGGCACAGTGCCCAGGCTGTATAACAAATTCTCCACTTCTGACTCGTCAACGCCAGTAGTTATCTCAGCCAGTAGGGCTAGATTTTTCACAAGGCCTACGTTCTGACCCTCCGGCGTTTCTACCGCACATAGACGGCCCCACTGCGTGGGGTGTAGATCACGGGCTTCGAAATGGGGCTGTGTCCGTGACAGCGACGAGACGACTCTACGTAGGTAGCTAAGCGTCGATAAATAGTTAGTTCTGTCTAAAATCTGCGAGACGCCAGTCTTGCCGCCCACCCAGTTGCCAGTGGCCAAGGCCTGTCTCACTCTTTCAGTGATTATGTCAGGACGTACTATTGTTTGTATATGGGGGATGCGACCCCTTGCGTAATACTTCTCCAACTGACTCTTTAACTCTTGTAGAAATTGTTTAAAGACTGTCCTAAATAATTGAGTCATTAAATCTCCCACTAGCCGAACTCTTTTATTAGCCACGTGGTCTTTGTCGTCTGGCTTTCTCAAGCCGAGGTGGAGTTCAACAAGTCCTTTTACAATCTGGCCTAGCATCAACGCTTTTTTCAACCTAATCTCTTGTTGTTTCTTCTCGTCAGGCGCCGTCGTGCCTAAGTGCGGCAAGAAGTATCTATCTAACAACTGCAAAGCTCGTTCAATTCTCACAGGCCTTGGCTGACCCACGGCCACCTTCCCTCCGATATAGTCCAACGCGTCTTCTCTAGTAATAGCGATTTGATTCCCAGCTATTAGAGATGGCAGAAGTTCTTTCTGAATCTCTGGCTTGTCGGAGACGGCCTTGACTACATCTTCGTCGCTTTCTAAACCAAGGGCTTTCATATAGATTGGGAACGGTATCTTCACAGGCATTGCCGAGAGAGTAGCGTAGATAATGCCGTCTTTACTCAACTCAACTGTCAAAGTGCTTCTATAGCCAATGCCTGTAGAGATAGTCTTGGCTAGATACAACACAGAAGGCTTGTCGCCTTTGTCGTATATCGGCCTGTCAGCCACTAGGTCCTCCTGAGAGATAATCACTCTCTCACTGCCGTTTATGATAAAGTAGCCACCGAAGTCTTGGGGGTCTTCAAACCTCTTGGCATATTCACTAGTCCTCAGTCTTGTTAAATTACAACGTTTTGATTTTACCATTATGGGCAGCTCGCCTATGTAGAAAGTCTCCGTGATGTAGGGCTCGTCGTCTACGTACAAAGTAGCCGTTAGATACAACGGCGCAGAATACGTGGCGTTCCTCAACCGCGCCTCCATGGGGTATATAAGAGACTCAGAGCCGTCGCTTTCTTTAATCCTAGGCCAGCCAATTTCAATCCTATCAAGTATAATTTTCAGACCCTTTATCTCAGTCTCAACGACTTTAAAATCTTCGACTATCCTAGGCAGTCTCTTATCTAAAAAGTCGTTAAAAGATTTTATCTGGTGGCTGGCCAGTCCTTTGTCTTTTATATAACGCTCTACTAAGGCCCAACGGTCGTCTCGGTGGGGGAACCCCCCATCTGAAGTATTAGACACTATAGGTAAGGGAAGTAGATCAACCATCAGCCCAATAGTTAGAGTAATATATAAAGTTTAATTATCCAGGCACCACAAGTCTATAGACCACAATTTCGCCGGCGGTAGGCGACTCTCTCACTATTTTAATTATGTCCCCAGGCTTCGCGCCTACGAGATTTACTAAAGGGTCTCTCGACCTAATCCACGGAAGTTGCCACGGCCTAAGCCTCAACTCCCTCAATAGAGCCCTTGCCTCTTCTTTCGACAATTTTACAACTTCTTTAACTCCAAAAGAAGGCTTAGACACGCCTCTAAGATGTTTAAAATATATAAATTTTAGAGTTTTAAAAAACCCAGAGAGTAGAGATATGTGTGGCCTGGCGAATAAATTCCGCCTATGTAGACACGGCCCTCTTTTACACTAACTATAACTCTACCGCCATAAGTCTCTGGATTTTCTGAAATAAACTTAATAACCTTTTCCAAAGTCGTCTTTATACTAATCAACACAGAAATATCTACATTGTCTGTATACAACACTGATCCTCCCCACACACTTACGACTCGGAGCGAATATTTCATCACTTTCTTTTATTTTTTTAAAAAACGTTTATATCGAAGTCGGCTAAGTCTAACTGTCTATGGAAGTCTAAACGCCGTAGAGATAACGACGCCGTCTCTACTCGGCCACGTTGAAAAAATTTGGGATTTGATAAAGAAGATGTATAAAACAGCAACTATCTCCTAGCGGCCGCTACTGTAGCTCTAATTTCAGAAGTCAACTTCTCTATAAATCTAGTCAATTCTTCTTTTGCCACATCGTTTGTAATCTCCATCCTAATCCTTGGGAGTCTTCTAACACTTTCTAACTCTCTCAACGTAGAGGCGGAGACGCCTGCCTCCAACGCCTTTAGGCCTTCTTCATAGTATGTATATATAGCCTTCATGAGGAGATACTGTCTAATTGGTACAGAGGGCGTGTCTATGGGGTTGTACGCGTCTTGTTTTAAAAAGCCTTCTCTTATCATATAGGCTACGTTTAGTAGATGTTTCTCATACTCGCTCAACGCCTCTGTGCCCAATATTCTAACAATCTCTTGTAACTCTGCCTCTTTCACTAAAATAGATTGAAACACGTCTCTAATTTTTCTCCAATCTGGTGCAATGTTTTTAGACCACCACACCTCGACCGTCTCTACATAACGTGAGAAGCCGACGAGCCAATCTATGGCGGGGTAGTGTCTAGAATACGCCAATTTTGCAGACAGAGGCCAAAAGGCCCCGACAAATCTTAAAGTGTTGGAAGTGACTGGCTCTGTGAAGTCGCCGCCGGGTGGGCTGACAGAGGCGGCTATTGTAAGAGACCCAATTCTTTCTTTACTACCTATTAGAACTACACGCCCCGCTCTTTCATAAAACTCAGCGAGTCTTGTGGGGAGGTAGGCGGGGTACCCCTCCTCTGACGGCATTTCGCCAATGCGTAGAGCCACTTCTCTCATCGCCTCGGCCCACCTAGAAGTTGAGTCTGCTAGCACTAACACGTCATATCCCTGATCTCTAAAGTACTCGCCGATTGTAGTCCCCATGTACACCGACGCCTCTCTAGCAGCCACTGGCATATTTGAAGTATTTACAATAATTGTAGTCCTCTCGAGAAGTGATCTACCTGTGTGGGGATCTTTTAGTTTTAATAAACCTTGTAGTGCGTCGGCAGCTTCGTTCCCTCTCTCGCCGCACAATACGGGGACTATGAACCTACTCTGCGCAAAGAGAAAGAGTGTTCTAATTGTCACAGTCTTCCCAGAGCCGAAGGGTCCGGGGATCGCCGCAGTGCCTCCTTTAGCAATTGGGAACATTGTGTCAATTGTCCTCACGCCAGTAATTAAAGGCTCTACAGGTGGGAGTTTTTCTCTAAACGGCCTCGGCCTCCTCACAGGCCACTTATGCCACATCTTGACTTCTACTACGCCTCGTTTTGTCTTTACCCTTGCGACGACGTCGTCTACTTTATATTTGCCGTCAGCAACCCATTCAACAACCCCCGGCGTGTTGTCAGGTAGTGGCGGATATAATATGTAGTGCGTCATTAATTCAGTTTCTTTGACAATACCCAAAACGTCGCCAGGTTGTACTTCCTCACCAAGTTTAACCGTCGGCTTAAAGTCAAACACTGCGTCTAAATCCAACGGCGGCGCTTTATCGTAGCCAATGCCTCTGGCTATAAACGGCGACTTAGAGATCTCTTCTATATTTTTCAAAGGTCTCTGCACTCCGTCGTAGATTTTGCCAATTATCGTCGGCCCTAGCCATGCGCTAAGAGGCTCGCCTGTCCTCTCCACAGGCTCGCCTGGCTTTAGACCTGTGGTGTCTTCATATACTTGGATAAAGGCCTTGTCTCCTTGGACTCTCACTACTTCTCCAAAGAGTCTTATATCGCCTACGAAGACTAATTCGTACAACCTCGCGCCTGGTAGCTCAGCCTTTACGACGGGACCTGAGATATATTCAATCCTCCCCTTCATAGTGTAGCTTTATATAGTAGATGTTTTAACTCTTCTCTAAGGTTAGCTACTAAAGTCTCTATAGAGAAGTCCACCACCACAGAGCCGTCTTTTGATGATGCCACCACGCCGCCTTTTATATCTCTTTCAGACACTAACCCAGTTATACCCATTGACCTGGCTAAAGTCTCTACTACGCCTCTGTCTCTTGGCGATGTGTATATAATAATGTCTTTAGACTGTATATAGTCTGTTGACTTTTCTAATAGACTAGTTAAAAATTTAATATATCTCTCACTCCCTCTTAGCTTATCTATTTCGTCAAATAGTGAATTTATAAAATCGTCTAGTATTTGTTCATAAATTTCTGCGATCTCTTTCCTCGATTGAATAACTGCGTCGTAAATAATTCTCTCTTTTTCTAAAAACACCTCACTTTCAACTTTACTTATTTGATCTAAAAACTTGTTTAAAACTAAATCTGTTTCTTTTCTAATTCTCGTCTCTATCTCAGTTAGAAGATTCCCTTTTAATTCCTCTAGTTCACGAATTTTTAATTTAATTAAGTCTTCAAAAAGTGACATGTGAAGATGTCATTAGAGGCTTTATAAACTATCCTCCTAAAACTTGTCTAACTATTTGGAGATAATTCACATCTTTCTCCATCCCCTCTAATACGCTAGGGACTTCTACAAACAACTTCCGTGTATATTTAATTCTAATGTCATCTAAATCTTTTTTAATTTGTCTAGCTAAATTTGAAGTAATAAATACTACATCATATACATTAATATGTTTTATTATAAATTCTAAAACTTCTTCTGGCTTTTCTAAAACTTTTCCTTCAAAACCCATGAGTTTGAAAAGAGCGACGGTGTATCGATCTCCCAAAACTATATGCATAGAGTAGAGATTTGTCTAATTTTTAAAATTACCACGGCTCTTTTTTTAAGCCAATTCTATAAGCTATATAGTTAGTCCCTCTGTGTATCGCCGGCGTCACTGCGGCTGCCGCTAAGATATATTCTATAGGTATCTCGTTATATAATGAATATATAAATAGTGAAAAAAGTAAAAAATCTAGTTGGTCTAGTGGAAACGCGGGGTAGCCTCTTGGCATACACAATCGCCTTTTTACAAAGGCGCCTATTAGATCTCCCACTACTGCAGCTATTGATAGTAAAAATGCGTCCAACAACGAGATCTTAGGGTATACCAAGTTAGGTAGATAACCTAGCAACGTCCCCGAGACTACAGCCACGGCGAGCCCCTCGTAGGTTTTGCCGTCGCCAAAAATTCTCCTACCGTCTATAAAATTTCGCCCTAGGTCTATTGGATGTCTACTTCTTATTTTTGACGAGAGAGTCGCAGAGCCGTTTGCCACATATGGCGGCCATATGATGAGGAATAAGTATAAAACATCCATTAAGATTCGTGTGTCTTCATTATATGTACATAGAGTGATTTAATAGACCTAAACCTCCTTCCACATATTCCACACAGGCCACTCTGTACAACAAAGTGTTTTCTCACATGGGTTCTGAACTCCCGCTCTTTGACTTTAGAATTACACAGAGGACATATCATATCGCCGCCGCTTTTCTTCCCATGTGTTATATAGTGACTGACAATTTCTCTCCAACTGACCTCTTTCTCACATATATTACATATAGTTTTAGTCGTAGGTCTTGCATAGTCCAAACCTGTACATGCGAGACACACCTCCGTCGCCATGGGTTTAGAAAAATAAACTCATTTATAAAACTCAATATCGTAGACTATGCGACGTGGTGTTGTAATGACAGATTGGAAGAGAGGACTTTTGACTTATGTAGAGGCTAGTGTAGAGACATTGGCAGAATTTGAAAAAATTTTAAATCTCTGCGGCGGTCGACTAGAGCGGAGGAATCTGCCATGTATTACCTCACTTGTTTCAAGACTAAGAGTCAACTCGGTGATGTATGTCACAGATCTATACGGAATCTCTAATCAACTTGCCTTTAATTCAAAGACTCCGAGGTCATATTTTTTACAAAAGGCCTGGAGCTATCTAGAGTCTATTATATGCGCAAAGGGGCCCGTGGAGTGTGGCAGAGATGTCGACCTTACTTGTTGCGAGCCATGTGGAACTGCGTGTCTGTTGGCAGAGGCCTTAGGCGTGGCTAAACTGGGGGTTGAGGTTGACTTGAGGAGGGAAGTTTTAAATAGACTAAGAGGCGAAGGTTAGCACATCTTTTCTAGCATTTTCTCTTGTTTTCCGCAACACTTCTCTATATGTTTCAATATCTCTTTCAATGTCAGCTAATTTCTTCTCTACGTAATTTATAAAGTAATTAATAAGCCACTTTATTAAAAAGTATTGAGGTCCTTTGAAGTAGAATTTATTTACAATATCTTTTGCCCATGTCAAAGAGTGTTTAGCCACAGCCTTCAACAAGTCTATGTGTTCAGGATATAGATTTACTTTATCTAACCACCCCGTTTTTTCACTCTTGACGTGGCTCATGGGGACGTAGAATAGAGGCACTATAAGACTTCTATACGGCTTGAGCTTTTCGATTAACTCAATTGTCTCCACTACGTCGTCTGGCTGTTCGTCTGGGAGTCCTACAATTAACGTAATGGCGGGAATTAGTCTAATTTCGTGCATAATAGATGCCGCCTCTACAACTATGTCGTGCCACTGTTCTACTCTATAAGGCGCCGTTTTTCCAGGCATGATTTTTTTAGCTAGGCGGATTGAACCTGTCTCTAGGCCTATCTGTGCCCCCCACCAGTCTTGATGTTCGTCTAGAATTAACTCAGACAGTTTTGTAAATAACTTGCCCATCTTCTTCTCGCCGTGGTATACAGCAACTAATGTAGTATGTGACCAACTGAGCTTTCTGTAGTACTTCTTGGCTAGTCTATGTAGAGCGATTAACTTATCGGGGTTTGGCTCTACGCCAGTGGACCCGTACAGAGGCACTTCGTCTGCGTGTAGTATACCATCTCTCACGCCGCCTTCTACATTTACTTTTAACTCCTGCTCAATCACATCCAGGGGGTACCACCTAATGGCACGGAGAGTTACTGAACAGAAGGCGCAACCCCTGGGGCAGCCTCTTCCAATCTCTACCATACCGTTGATACTTGGGTGTTTTATCACTGAGATCTCGGAGAGGTCCGGCGCCTCGGACACGCCTACATATATGTACCGGGGTATTGGCCTTCCGGCTATGGCATCTTTAACTAAATCCACTATTAACTTCTCGCCTTCTCCATCGAAGATAGTGTCTACTCCCCATTTCTCCACCAACTCCGGGAAGTATAACCACTGCCAAGCTGCGGGGCCTCCTACAATTATCCTCAGTCCATTTCTACTCTTGGCCTCTTTTACTACAGGCGCGATCCTCTCCATAAACTTCTTAAAGAAGTAGGCGTTCATCGGCTCTTTGCCCACTATGACGCCCCAGGTGCTGCTGGGCGGATTTAGGCCGAAGTAGTCGTGGTGGCTTAACATCAACACTTTGGCGTGGGGGATGTATTTCGCCACGTGGTCTGGGTCTATCACCGCCGCCGATATGCCCGAGTCTAAGAGCTTTGCCTCTATTTTCCTCATGCCGTAAGGCGCTTCGCGAGGCCTCCCTAGTCTATCTGTCTTAACCCTCGGCGCAAATAAGAAAGAGTGAAAACGTTCGGAAAGGCCAAATGGCAAATCGACAAAAATCGGCCCAGTGGTGCCAAATCCTAGAAACTCTTTTCTATGGTAGTTCGACATCATAGATCTATCTGTTGTTAATATGACGTCAAAACGGCGAGGTGGCATACAACTATCTGCATATCCATTTATAAATTTTGATATAGTTCTCGACGTGGAGTTTATTTTCCAACAAGAGATTGACGAAGATGTCTTGAACCAATTAAAATCGTTGATATATACACTAGGCCCGCCGCCGATTGATATTGTAATAGTGGGAAGCGAAGAGACAAAACTAGAGATAGAAGACGTCGTCGTATTAAAGATATCGACGCCTTTAGATAGACGTCGTATACTTAAAGAAGTGGCAACTGCACACGCCGTAGCTGACCCTCAACTAATTGACATATGGGGAACACCTCCTGATATTGTAGACCCCCTCGCCTTAGAGCTCTCTATAGCTTTGTTTAAACGTCTTGTAGATACTCTAGTCGCCAAAGTCGACTATAAATTAGTCCTAGAGAGAGACTACTTAGAGGTGATAGAGGGCGAGACAGTGGCCTACACTCTTGTAAGGACATTTGCAGAGGATATATCTATAAGCCTTGCGATGGCAAATCATACCGAAAAGAGTTTGAGACTTTTGACTACTATATCTACACATCCAATCTATCCGCTGTATAGACGGCTGTGGGACTTCGCCGTGTCTAATTTTAAATTTCTACCCATCTACAACTGGCTTCAATTAATCCAATAGGCCTTCTTCAGTAATTCTAAACGATACCTCTCCCTCTGGGTGGTAGGGGCTGTCGAATATCTTAGCAATTCTAATATTTTCTTTAGACTTCCTTAACCAAAGTCGGTAAGTGGCGCCGTGTGCCAATATATTACCCCCAGCTGGCCTTAGAGGATTGCCGAAAAAGACATCGGGCTGAGCCATCACTTGGTTTGTAATAACAACCGCCACGTCGTAGGCGTCGGCTAGTCTTAATAGATCTGCCACATGTTTATTCAATTTTTGTTGTCTCTCTGCAAGATTTTCTCTACCTGGAAACTCCGACCTAAAGTGTGCTATGACTGAGTCTATCACTACAAGAGCCACGCCGTGTTGTTTAATTATAGACTTTGCCTGCTCTACTAATATTATTTGGTGGTCTGAGCTATAGGCCCTGGCGTAGAAGATATTGTGCAACACTTGGTCTGGGTCTACGCCTCTGGCTTTGGCTATTTGCATAATACGCTCAGGTCTAAATGTATTTTCAGTGTCTATATATATAGCCTTGGCGTTGAGTCCTCCTCTCTCTTCTGGCAACTGCACCATGACTGCAAGTTGGTGACATAGCTGTGTCTTACCAGAGCCGAACTCTCCCACTACCTCTGTTACGGCTCTAGTCTCCACACCCCCTCCCAACAGTTCGTCTAGCGCCTTAACGCCTGTGGAGATGCGTCTAATTTTCTTCCTCCTCTCATATAATTCAAGCGCAGATATAAAAGAGTGAAGACCTAGCATCTTTCTAGCGGCTTCGATAATTTGCTGCGCCCTCTCTTCATTGCCTATGATGTCCGCCAGCTCTTTAACAGACGCGAGTGCTACGTCACGAACTGTAAAGTAGCCCTTTTCTTTCAGCTTCGCACCAGTCACCCTCCCCACTCCCTCTAGCTCCTCTACGTCTATATCTGGACTGACCTCTACAGCTGCTTGTGCGACCTCAGCCTCGGCTTTCTTTCTCCTAGTAGACACAGTTTAAAAGTGGTTGTGGGATATATATACTTAATGAAGAGAACTTACCACACAGATATATGAAGAGGGGGTCAGGGACTGATATTTAAAACATATAGTATATACATGGCCCTAAAGAAAAGACTTAGCGACGTAGTGCCGCCCCATTTAATAAATTACATCCCCACCTCATTTGAGATCATAGGCTCTAGAAACGGCGCCGTCGCTATAGTGGAGATACCGCCAGAGCTCGAAGAGTTTAAATACGAAGTGGCCAAGGCTATAACAGAGGCTAATAAACATGTACATACAGTTTTGAGGAAAGTGGGGGGGCGGACGGGCGAATATAGACTTTACAACTTTGAAATTTTGGTCAAGGGCCCCACAGAGGTTTTACATAAAGAACACGGCTACTACCTCAAGGTAGACCCAACTAAGGTCTACTTCTCCTCAAGAGACCACACCGATAGGCTAGACATAGCTAAACAAGTTAGAGAGGGCGAGAGAGTATTGTATCTATTCGCAGGTGTGGGGCCCTACGCGGTGGCCATTGGAAAATTTGCAAAGCCTAGTCTAATAGTGGCTGTAGAGCTCAACCCATGGGGGTTTAAATACATGGTCGACAATTTTAGATTAAATAAGTTAAAAAACGCCGTGGCTATACACGGCGACGTGGCAGTAGTGGCGCCTTGGTTTAAGAAAAAATTCGACAGAGTCCTCCTCACTCTACCCTTAGGCGCCCATAAATATTTACCATTAGCTCTTGAATGTGTAAAAGAAGGCGTAGTCCATTTCTACCACATCGGGCGGGAGGAAGATCTCTTTAAAGAAGCTGAGGACCTCGTGGCGTCTGTATGTAAAGACTGTGTAGTTATTGGTAGAAAAGCCGTTAGAGACTACGCCCCGGGCGTGTATAAAATACGACTAGATATATACAAACCTTAGAAAAATCTAGGAGTGCCGCTCTCCTCGCTTCTCCTCCTCTGCGGCGGCTGGGGCCTTTGTTGTACATACAACATTAACACAGTTGGGACTTTGCCCTCTTTCGCAAATTTAGAAAGTAGTTCTTTATATTCTGTAGTGTGGGCTATGTCTACTTTGATAAACATTACGGCCACCTCTCTCAACATAGACTCAAGTCTCTTCAACATCTCTTCTGGCATTACAGAAGTCACTACTGGATTGTTTAGCCAAGACTCGAAATCTTTCAACACTCTGGCGATATACCCCAACATAGCTTGTGCAGAGTAGAGCAATTCAAGTCTATCTGCCGTCTTCATGGCGTTGCCGTGTGTCTCCAGCTCTCTAATCTGTCTTTCTTGTTCTTTTACCCATTGCTCTAGCCTCTCTATCATCGACTCTAAGTACTCAAGAACGGCCTCGGTGGTAGGACTTTCATGAGACATGTATTCACATCGGTATCTGTATATAAACCTTATGCCAACGTCGTTATTACAATAGCCGGTATTATAAACACGGCGACTATAATCAAAGCACTGATTCTCTTGTACATATTAACGACTTTTTTTATCTTCTTAAACCCCTCCTCTCCCAATACCTCTGCCTCCACCTCTACTCTGGCGTATGTGACGGGGTGGGCGTCCATATTCTCCAACGCCATTGAGACCGCTTTATCCACGGCTTTTAAGATATCGCCGTGGTTAAGACGCTCTCCCACTATCCTATAGCCTCTGCCGAAGCCTACACCTGTGGATCTATGAGTGTCTGTAGTGACTACCTCAACGACGTGGAACTCTCTCCCATACCTATCTATAATTTTTCTATATAACTCTCCACTGAGGTTATTTCCATCAAAGACTACTAATAGACCTCTCTCTCGATCGCATTGAGTTACAATCGCCGAGACGCCGGCGGGGCCTATCTCAAAGCTCAGTGGGTCAAGCCGCTTGGTCTCAACTTTACCCACTCCAATTTTAAAAACTGTGCATTTCCCCACTTCGTGTAGTTTTGCAATAGCCTCAGCTAACGACTTGACGTCTTCTTCTACCCACTGCACTTCGCCGTCGAATTTATTCTGGGCGTCTACTAATACATACGCGCCGGGGTCTACTCTCCTCGCCACCCAGAGAGGTATGTCGTCTGAGGCAGATTTAACTCTACTCACTACAGCTAGGTGGGGGGCAGTCCCCAGGCTAAAGCTCACTACTCTCACATCTCCCACCTCTACTACACTCGGCCGGAGGCCCACTGGGCGTTTTCCGTTTTGCATATACGCCAGAGCGTTTGACACAGCTTTCACAATTTTATACACTGAGTCTTTAGATATTGGGTCTCTCTCGTGGCTCCCCACGCCGTGGAGAAATACAAACCTATACCCCATTTTCTCAACTGCGTCGTTTAACAAATCTACTAACATGCCACCGCCGATGTGTCTAAAAGGGCCTGGGTGGAACTCCGACACGGCCACTACGTGCCTCCCGCCTATGAGGTATAGATGAATTGGGACTTTCTCTCTCTGCGACAGTTCTCTAAACGCATCTTCTATCATGTCGTCTTCGGCGAACAATGCATAGAGAAAACTAGAGAACATACACATGGCGTCTAACCCATCGGCAATTTTTTTCAAAAGTGGCTTTATGCCGTATATAACAGCAGCGTATATCGACGCCGCTACTGCAAGCGCCACATTCCCCATATACATATAGATTATAGAGACGAAAAACAAGGGGAGGGCAAAAGCCGGCGATCGACAACGTAGCGACTGCGCCACTAACGCGCTTATTATACCGCCTACTAATGCAAAAGTTAGAGGCGGTTTGTTAAAAACTACGTCTAGTAGAGCTACAATGAGTGTAGATATCACAGCGACGTAGAAAGACCTCTTGGGGTTTACAACTGATCTATCAACTACAAAAAACAACGTAAACAACACTGTGCCAAACAATAGATAGTATAGAGGCGCGGTGGGATGTATAAACGTTTTGTATAAAACCAATATTGTAAGCGCCGCCGCAGCGTAGAATGCTATTTTTTTCGCAGAGCGTCCAAAAATTATCGAGTAGCTTTTTTCAAAAGCTCTCATAACGATTCGATATAGTTTCGAATTATACTGGAGTTTTTCTGCGTCGTTAAACTCATACGTAGATATCTATTAGGCCTCGGTAGTTTGTAGATGTACATCTCCTCCTCCATTAAATTCACCACTGCGTAGCCCACTTCCGAGATATCCCAACGGTTTTTTATCCTATTCGCCACTTCTTTATGAAATGACTGGTCTATGTAGGGGTGTAGTAAGATGGCCTTGTCTAAGCCGTACATTAGGTAGTTTTTAACTATCGAAAAGCCCATGTGGTAGGTCTTAGTGATGTCTACATATCCCATTCCTATAAGCGATCCGTCTGACGATTTTAAAAGTATATCAATCCTGTCTGTATATTTATTAGTTAATTGAGGTATATATGGGACCTTTTTTATAATTTTTATAATTTTTTTAGTAATAAACACAGGAGACTTTTCGAAAAATTTTACAAAATTATCTACTACGTCTAAGTCGCCGGCGACGCCTTTTAGACTAACTATATAGAATTTTTTAATTTCGTACTCCTCCTCGGAGACCTCTGGCGTGGGGAGGTTTTCGACAACTTCATCTAGAAACAACGTATTTGGAATATAATACATAACGCCGACGTTATCAACTAGCCCAATTGACTTCATAGAATCCAGCTGTTTACACATAGCCTCCTCCCAGAGGCACTCTACTACAAAACTCCCCGACAGAAACATATAGACCGGGTTCTTTGTAGATAGCCAATTTAGTCTAAATTTTTGAAGCAGAGATATCTGTTCGTAAGACATATCCACAAGCCGACGTTTTATTCTATCTAAACTAAAGTACGTCGTAGAGTGCCTATACTCTTCTAAATGGTCCTCTGCTGTGCATCCACGGCGGACACATGTAAAAACCACAGATATATTCCACTATTTAAGATATAACACTTGTAAATTTCGACAAGTCTTCTCTAAATTTTTCAGACAGGCTGGGGTCCCTCAAGACGGCGGCTGGGTGGTATGTCACACATATCTCCACTCTATTTCCTAAAAATGTGCCGGAGTGGCACATTCCACGTATGTCTTCAAGTCTCGTCGCCTTTTTCCCTATCAGCTTGAGTAATGTCTTCCCGCTAGTGAGCCCTAGTGCGATAATTCTCGACGGTTTGACTATCGCAATTTCTTTGAGTAAATAGGGGAGACACGCCTCTATCTCTTCCCTCTTGGGCGTTCTATTACCCGGCGGCCTACACTTCACCACGTTGGTTATATAGACGTCTGCTCTAGATATTGAAAACTGCGCCAGGGCGTTAGTCAGTAATCTACCAGCGGCGCCGACAAACGGCCTGCCTTGTTCATCTTCAGAAGCGCCAGGAGCCTCGCCTACAAACATCAACCTGGCCCCCGCCGCACCCTCTCCAGGCACTACATTTCTCCTATGTATATAGAGGGGGCACTTTCTACAGTTTTTTACTGTAGCCTTTAGTTCTGTCAAGTCCATAGACATAATACATAGTATATTAAACTCTGGAGTTTTAATAGACTTGGTCGTAGTTTCGTGATATGGAAATTCTTCTCAGCTGTTGCAAAACAAGAGAGAAAAGAGGCTAGCCTCCCCACGGTGAGGGGAAAGCCTGTATACATCGGCGGTGTGTTACTTATAGGAGTGGCAGAGAGGGGCGAGTTTGACGTCAGGAGGAGGAAGTTGATATCTATAGAAGTGAAAGATGCCAACAGCCGTAGTTATTTTCTAGACACGTCGAATATAAAGGTCAGAATTACGAAAGAGCACGTTGACTTAGACGTGGCGGCTCTTCCAAAATTCTTCGAGATAAAGGTGAGAGAAATAAATGAAATGATTGAAGAGTTGAAAAAGAGACGTAGTGAAATCGATAGATCTTACCACAAGTTAGAAGAGGCTTTGCTAAAAGGCATAATAGGCATGGATATATACAACGAACAGTTGAAGAGACTTCAAGAAAAGGAGAAGAGACTTCGCAGCGCTTGTATAGACATGGAGAAAGGCATAGCCTCTGTTGGGCAGTCTATAACTCAGCTAAAGACGGAATTAGAAAAAAAGAGAGAGCGTCTCGAGGCGAAGAGACTGTTAGACAAACTAGAAGAGGGAGAGGCTGAGGAGTTGAATAAAATTTTGAACACACTCGGCAGCGTCAACGCCCTCAGTCATTTAATTACGAGTAGTATAATTCAACTAAGACTGATTTGTTAATCTATTACATCGGCACCCGCCGACTGACATATCTCTCCGTCGAGACACCCAAGAACTATATGATCTCTATTACTTCGGCATTTTTTACAATAGAGGTAGATCCTACCCCCGAATGGGGCTAGGTTAAACGCCGCCTCGAATATTTTCTCTTCTCCACACGCGGCGCATTTCAAAACCCACTTCGTCATCGCCTAGAACTTATCTATCTTTTTAAAACATATTGGACATAGTTGGCTATATACATAGCCGGGTTTATCCCCGTGGCTTGTTTAAACCCACGCCAGTCTGGACTGGCGTTTACTTCAAATACTACATATCCCTCTCTACTCTCTCCAATATCGACTCCGGAGTATATCAAACCTAGGGCGGCGGTGGCTTTGATAGCTATCTCTTCTAACTCTGGTGTTAATTTACATGGGACTCCCACTGCGCCTTGTGCAATATTTGTTTTCCAAGTGTTTGAAATTCTGTACATACAGCCAATGGGCTGATTGTCTACTACAATTATTCTAATGTCTCTATTCGGCTTCTCTATATATTTTTGTATATAGAGTGGGTTTTTAGTAATAAGTAGACTCCGCATGACTTGAAACGCCTGTTCAGGGTCTTCAAATAACATCGCGCCGAATCCTCTACTGCCTTGTAAAGGCTTCAACACCACCTTCCCTAGCTGTCTAGCTGTGACGTAGCCGTAGTAGAGATCTTCAGTGGCCACTGTTAGTGGAATAGGTACCCCGGCCTTGCTCAAATAATACATAGTCTCAAGTTTATTACGACAGTTGAGTAAAGCCTCTACTGGATTTATTGTATAGACTCCACCCCTCTCTAGAAGTTTAAGTACAGAGACACGTCTCATAAACGTGTTTGAGTCAATTACGTATCCAATTCCTCGTATCAATACTACTCGTACGTCTAAAGGCCCCCGCCTCGTCTCAATTTGAATTTCGTTGTTTGATATCTTTACAGAGAGCCTCTGTATTGGAATATACCTAGTCTTTAAGCCTCTGGCCTTGAGTTCAAAATAAATGTCTCTACTCGGCTCGTCGGGCGTGGGGGAGTCGGCCACTATGGCGGTGGACATTGCATTTTATTAATAAAAACGGTATATATACTGGTGGGTAATTTATACGTCGCAAAGGGAGTGGCAATGTGTAGATCTTGTGGATTTGCATCCCCCGCCTTAGATATGTGTAGAGTCACTTCTACATGTGTCCAATGTGCTAGAGAAATTTTAAAAGAGAAATGTAACAACTGCCCCGACAAGGATAACTGCCATGTGGCAATTGAGGGTGTTAAATTCTTAAAGAGTTTAGAGTCGTCTCTAGACATATATATAGATTTTGCTAAATACTTAGTACGTCATCTAGAGAAGTATGATAGAGTAGAGATAGGAATTGCTTTTGTAAAAAACTTAATGGGGCTTATTAAATTATTACAGAGAGAGCCAGGCGCCAAGGCCTTCCCCATTTGGGTCGTGTCTATATTTCACAGCGACGTTGTAAGTAAGCTCTCACGCGTGCCGTATATAGTGACGCTTGATCTCACCCGCCCGTTGAGAGAGTTCTGTCTCGTATATAAATGCTCTGGCTTAGAGCCTGTGATCAATAATCTACTTAACGCAGTAGTTAGTCTCTCTCTAATTGAAGGCGTCAAAGACCCCCGTCGTTATTTCCGCCTTGGCGTGTAATATTCCTCTATTTGTTTAAGTAAGGCTATTGCATAGAACGCCAAGGCGATACATATAACTAAAAGTACGACGTAGATGAGAAGTAATCCGCCTATGTAATTAAAAGCCGGCGGCGCTAAGGCAGATGTGGTGAACACCATAGTCGCCCCCAGAGCGATTAAAGAGGCGTAGAGTAATTTCCTAGAGGATGTAAACTCACCTCTTGACGTAGTTGACCTCGATAGAAATGTCAAAACAGCCGCGGCCACGAGAGTTATGTAAGAAAGTAATACAAGGAGGCTTTGTATAAACAACACGACGCCTCCGCTGGCAATTGCGGCGTTTATACTGAGGTATACTGGTAAATTGCTTGAAGAATATATGACGGCGCCGATTAACAAAGTGGCTAGGTAGAAGACCACTACAAACATCCCATATGTTGAATATCGCCGTTTCTGTTCTTCAGATTTTCTATAGAGTGCTGCTCTACTCATGGCAGTTGTACATATTGCCGTATTTTTATGTTACATGACCTACACAACAAAGTCCTTTCCAACGTCTTTCTACCGCCTAGCTGGTCTATTCTAAGAAATTGACTAGTGGTCTCCATGTCGCGTCCACACGACGGACATTTAGATACGTAGGTTAAATAGTCCTCCATAAGTTGTCTAATGTATTTATTTAAGAAGTATTTGCTTCTTGTGGAAAAAATCTCTCCACAAGAAGTAGTGAATAGGTTAAAAAATGGCGAAAATATAGAAATACTAGGCTACGACGGAGATCTTGTAGTTGTTGATAAAGTTAAAGGCGTTGTGAAAGGCGAGTTTACACAAGAAGACTTAAGCGAGTTGAAAAAAAGAAAACCAAGAGGGAAGCCCACAGAGGAACAGCTTAGACTCGCAGCTGAACTTGGCATGAGACTAATTGAGAAAAAGCGTATGTTTAAAGTTATATTTGGGCCAAGAGAGGTCACTGTAAGAACTGGAAATGGGTTTATACGAATAACAGAAAAAGACGTAAGACTAGCTGGTTATAAAAATCTCGAGGAAGACCCAGTAAATTTCTTAATTGATGTCTTGAGGAGATATGGCGAAGTTAAATTGTTGAAGCCTCTGAAGTAGTGGATTTTCTAAATTTCAATATGACTATATTATACCGACCTCTTTTCTGAATTTCGACGTATCCCGCCTCGCTGAGTCTTCTCAAGGCTTTGTGAACTGTGCTTTTGGGGAGGCCTAGCTCTTTAATTATCTCACTTTGGTATATAACCCCCTGGCGTTCTTTTAATAAATTTAGAATAGATTGGTCTATTTCAGATAGGCCGTTTGCGTTTGGAATATCGTTATTAGTCTCGTTTTTTGCCTCGTTCATAAGCCTTTTGAGTTTAGCCCTCCCCGAGTAGGCCGCGGCGGCTAGGGCTATGACTTGTAGAATTAAGATGATAATAGCTACCCACATACAGTTTGAGACAGTGTCTCTTCAATTTCTAAAGCCTCTATTAGTGTAGGTACATATTTGACAGCCTCTATGAAGTATTTTGACTTATATATTTTAAATCCTTGGGCTTGTAAAATATTGTATAGACATATTTCTGTGGTAACAATAGTCATTTTTCTCTCTATTTTGTCATATTCTATAGTTACAAACCCCCCCACCCCTTTCAGTCTACTTTTTCTAATTTTAACAATGTCTTTGTCTCCGTCAACTAGCCACCCTAGGTGGAGGAGAGAGAGTTTTATATCTAACAAAAGGCTTGACACATCTGACTTACATATCGACTCTAGGGTATGTACTATCTCGACGTGGGGAGGCGATATTTTCAAAACCCCGTCGACAACTTCTATTTTTTCTACAATGGGTCTTGTCGTAATGTAGCCCATGAGGAGTTCAAACTCGGGGGCTGTGAAGATGACTACTTCGTCTTGTACAACGACTTCGCACACGGCTAGGTTTAGTATAAAAATTTAAAAGTTGTGTAATCTGTGGTTAGAGACATTGAGTTAGGCCCATACCTACGTTTTAAACAGAAATTTATAAAGAGGGTGATTGAAGGCGAAAAAAAAGTCACAATTCGATACGGCGTCGTTAAACCACGTTTTAACTTTGTCTACATTGTCTGTTGCGATGAAGTCTACGGCGAGGCTATTATAACGAAAGTAGTTTATACCCGGCTTAGTCGCGTGGGGGAGGACTTGGCACGAGCCGACGGCTTTGAGTCAAGAGAGGAATTAATAAACGAATTGAAGGAAATCTACGGCGAGTTAGATAACGAAGATGTAGTTTCTATAATCTACTTCACTGTGGTGAGAGTTTATAATAAGCCAGTAGCTTTGTCAAATCTCCGCGGTGGCTAAATATTTTAACTCTAAATAATGTTTATATGTATGAATTTAAAAAAACTTATAAAAAAATTCTCAGAGGGGTTTGACTACCTTGTTATTACTAAGAGCTCTAACTTAGCATATGCAATAGGACTACCAGACGCCTTGGGTTTAGTAGTGGAGCTGTCCAGTGGGTCTTCTACGCTCTATGTCTCTCGTCTAGATTATACAAGGGCTAAGGCGTATGTAAATGTTGATAGAGTAGTGGCCTTGGCCTCTGCTGAGATCCCCCCGCGTAGACCTGGAGAGAATTTAGTAATTGCTCCGAGTCTTTTAGAAGTTGTGAAAAAACTAGGGGGGAGAGTTGCCTCTGATAGTAAAGACGTGGGGGTGGACATCTCTACAGAGATACTAGAACTGAGGTCTGTCAAAGAGGAGTGGGAGGTCGACGCCATAAGAAAAGCGTTGAGAATAACTGAGAACGTATATGAAAGACTCAAGGCTATGGAGCTCCAACGTCTAAGAGAACGAGACGTCGCCGCGTTGGTGTATAAATGGTTTATAGAAGACGGAGCTGACGGCGTCGCTTTTGATCCAATAGTGGCCTCAGGCCCCAACGGCGCCTATCCACACTACCGATTTGGAGATAGAAAAATCTCATATGGAGACTACGTAGTTGTTGACATAGGCGCGAAGAGTGGAGTTTATTGTTCAGACATGACGCGGACGTTTGTCATAGGGCGTGGAGATGTCTTAAAAGACGCTATGTACGCAGTATACGAGGCGTTGAAAGCCGCTGAAAAAGTGGCGAGGGAGGGGGTCTACGTCCGGGAGGTAGATAGAGCGGCACGGGACGTAATTATAGAGTATGGATTTACACATAGTTTTATACACTCCACGGGCCACGGCGTGGGGGTAGAAGTACACGAACCACCTAGGATATACGCCACGTCGAATGAAATATTAAAGAGAGGCCACGTCATCACTATTGAGCCCGGCGTATATATCGACGGCGTAGGGGGCGTAAGAATTGAAGACATGGTATATATCGACGGCGGCGGCGTTGTGATGAATAGATTCCCACACATACCCTAGCGCCTCTTGGCGTAGACGCCCACTCCTTCCACCGACTTCTCTACTTCAAAACCTACTTTTCTAAGTCTTTCAACTACGCCGCGGGCTGGGTCCAGCCCCCTGTACTTAGACCCACTTTGACTCACGTAGTGGAAGAGGCCGCCTCGTCTTTTTAAAATCCTATAGAACTCTCTATAGAGTTTTTCAGAATATAATCGCTGTGTGGCGTAACTAAGGCGTGGCGGGTCGTGTATTACGTAGTCAAAGACTGAATGTCTCATCGCCTCCGCCACGGTCATACAGTCTCCAACTATCAAATCTACACTTGGCGACCACAACTCTCTACTGTATGGGTTAAATGAGGCGAGAGTTAATACGTTTAGGTCTAACTCCACTGTGACGACGCGCCGAGCCCCTCTCCTCAACGCCTCTATTGTAGTGTAGCCCAGGCCTGTACAACACTCAAATACCTGCCCATGTGCGTTTTTTATCTTGCGTCTAGTCACCTCCAACGGGTTTTCTAATACACTGTGCATAGTTATGCCATCTATCATAAGAGTGGGGGCCCACCCCCTCTTGAAGACACATAGTTTGTAAAACCGCGACGAGGCTATAGACAACTCACGCCAACTGCCGTCGACGTATACATAGACTTCGCAACTCTCTTCGTCTACGCTTGGCAGATCTCTGAGCGAGAGGGCGTAGGTCTCACTCCCGAATTGGAATAGGAATGCATCGCCTTTGTATCGTACATAGGTCTTAGACCTCTCTAAGTCGAAAGACACATACTCCTCGCGGTTTATTAAATCTTCGATCTGCCACCTAGACAACACCGGCGCCGCCATGTATATTCTATAGATAAAACTTTTAGAACACTCTCTCACCTTACCTAATCCTAAGTTGTGGAGATATATTTCACCAACTTTAAGTACATCATGTATACTCAATACATCAAATATTCCCCCGTGGGCGAGTACATTCGACTCATAGTGATGGAGAGATTGGCCAAGGGCCCCGCCACTGTGGAGGAGATCGACAGACTGGCGAGCGAAGTTGTAAAAAGACTGGGGGTGAAATACGACTGGAGAGTGTGGCCAAGGTTGTTAGAGCGGGAAGTAGCCATAAAGGGCGGCGTGGTGGAGTTGACTAGAGAGGGGAGGTGGATTTTTGAACAGACGAGAGAGGAGGTAGAGGAATACTTAAGAAAGACCCTCGGCGTGGTTTTAAGCTGATATTCTCCTCACCGCTAGCTCCATTAAAGGCTCTAGTACAGACTTCAACTGTCTAGTGGCTAAATCGCCACATTTCTCTAGGGCGTCTTTTTTAACATAGAGAAATACATGCGGCGCCCGTTTCCACGCCTCGTTTATAGCCTCTACGAGAGGCGAGATTTCAGATATAGAGATAGGCCCCATAGACGTAGTGATGTAAATATCCTCTGCGTATGGGTCGAAGCTCACGTATGAAATCAACACGTCATCTGGCGAAAGTCTACAATTTGAAAACTCTCCAAGCTCTACGTTGAGTCTCTCTACGAGTTTTTTCTTTAGTCTGTTTATTAAAGCCCAGTGGAGGGGGCCCAGTTTGTCAATTGAATCATTTAATCTAGCTGGGTCTTTGAAAATTTCTATAAAATCTTTCTCTCTCTTCCACAGAGTTATGTACTCAGACGGCCTCCTTGACAGTAGTTCTCTAAACTTCTCATCGTGGAGAAAGACAGACACAAAATAGTGATCTGTGGCTTTCCAAACTACGTCTTCTGTCACGTGGCCTGTTACGAATTTAGCCAAGTCACAGAGATATTGACATATGGCTGAGTGGCCTCTGTCTTCTGAACATTTCGTAATATTATCGGCGAAGATATTTCTAGCGATTTCTGTAAACAACACAGTCTTGTGGTGGAGGTAGACGTGTCTATATAGGTTGTACCTTGTGAGGAGGTACCCCTCGAGGTTTACGCGGGCTTTTTCATTAAACCTGAGTCTATCGCCGTCCACCTCTAAGTTTTCTATAATTCTTTCTAAGTCTACGTATGTAAAACTTGTGCCCACAGCGGCGCCTGTGAAATACATATCTCGCATAATGTAGTCTAGTCTATCTGCGTCGAAGACTCCGGCCAAGATGTTACTCAACACCCCCTCTTTTTTAAACAACAGACTTTCTACTACCTCATATCTATAGCCCAAGTCGGCGAGTTTAGGAGCTATTTTTCTAATTAACAACTTTGTAGTTATCTCATGAGGCTTACCTACGTCAAAAAGAGCGAGATCTACGTCAACACATCCTTTCTTTGATGCCATGTGGAGAAGCTCTAATGTCAAAACCTCAAAAGAGTGTGAAAACGGTAGGTGCCCTATGTCGTGTAGAAGAGCGGCGACACGTAGGTGTTTAATCATATCTTGGTCGATCTCTACCTGTCTCATTATCCTCTCGGCTATAAGCGTGGCGATATGCATAACGCCGAGGCTGTGGTCAAATCTACTATGTGTGGCGGTTGGGTATACTAGATATGCAAATCCCAATTGTTTAATATACCTCAGCCTCTGTATTAAAGGCTCTCCATCTATGAGTCTCACCTCTTCTTCTGTAAGTTTTATAAAGCCGTGGACTGGGTCTCTTATGGCTTTTTTATACACGTCTCAATAGAACTCGGTGTATTTAAAGCCCCTCTAGCTTATATACATACATAAATAGCGTCTTGTGAAAATAGCCGTCGTAGGCGCTGGCCCCGCCGGGCTTTCATTCGCAGCCGTTTATAAAGACGTAGAGGTGTTTGAAGAACATATCCAGTTAGGGCTCCCTAGACATTGTACAAGTCTTGTAAGTGCCCGCTCGGCGGAGGAACTAGGAGTTAGTAAAAGACTAGTCCTTAATAAATTCTATAATATCGTATTGACAAATTTAGAGGGTGCGAATATATACTTTAGGATAAGAGACGGAGTCTATCTCCTCGACAGGCCGGGTCTAGAGAACTGGCTAGCTGAACGCGTATCGAAGATCTACATTGGAGAAAGAGTGGTAGACATACGCGGGGGGTATGTATACACATCTAAAGGCGAAAAGAGGGGGCCCTATAAATACGTCGTAGTTTCTGAAGGCGCAGTGAGGAAGTTCTCCAGCCGGTTTGGCCACGTAGTTAGACTGCCAGGTCTTCAAATAGATGTGAAAAGCGCAGTGGGGCTCTCAGACATAACTGTCGTCTATAATCAAAAAATTTCAAAGAGCTACTTCTCGTGGATTGTAGAAATCGACAGAGGACTATATAGAGTAGGCCTTGCTGACAGTTGTTGTGTCGTAGAGAAGTTAAACAAACTTATTAAATTGATAAGGGGTGAGCCGGTGGGGAAGCCGTTTGGAGGCGGAGTGTTGGCTGGCCCGCCTCTGAGGCGAGTGGTAGATAGAGGGCTGATATTTATCGGCGACGCCGGGGGTTTTGTAAAGCCTCTAAGCGGGGGCGGGATAATACTCGCTTTAAAAACTGGGAGGCTTGCAGCAGAGGCTGTGTCTATAGACAAACCCGAGGCGTATCAATACGCCACTGCGCCCCTCAGACTGAAGTTGAGAACTGCTTTCCACGCGTTTAGGATTCTATACGGCGGCAGGCTCGTGGATAGGCTATTGGAGATTTTAAAAGGCGGATCTTACGTAGCAGTTGACTACGACGACCACTTAAGGACTTTATTCACAGCAGCTTTGACAGACATTAGATCTCTCTACGCAGTTAAAGAGTTTTTGAGATACCTAACGAGTTATAGATATATCTCTCATCTCTTCTAAGACCCACCTGCCCGGCCCTTGGAAATATTTATATACAGGTTGGAGCAACGCCGCCAAGGCCTCCGCCGTGGCGTTTTTTAAATCGGCTGGGTGTATCTTCCCCTCTTTGTATAAAGCCTCCACTTCGCCGTAGCTCCAAACCTCGACGTCTCCTCCATATTTCTCAGGTCTCTTGATTACAAAAGGCGTCTTTCTCTCTTCTCTAAACTCTACAATTCTCAAAATTTCAAGGACTGGGTTGTACTCTACGTCTCTTGGAGGGCAGTAGGCCTTAGCGATTTTATTAACAATATCCTCGGGGCTGTCGTGTATAAATATAGCGCTCTGAGGCACGCTTTTAGACATCTTCAATTCGCTGAGTTCTTCACGGCTTGTGGGCTTTGTGGACAAGTTAAGAGCCGGGAGTAGTCTATGGTGAAGCGCCACTGGCTTTATCCTCTTCTCGCCCAGTTTCAGTGGGTAAAATCTTATACGCTCTGCCACTTCACGCGCTAAGATATGTGCACGTCGTTGGTCAATTCCTCCATGTGGTATATGTGCCTCGAGAGCGAAGACGTCTGCCACTTGTAGAGGGGGGTATATTAAATACGCAAGTGGGATAGACTCCCCCATCTTCCGCCCCAGGATTGTTAGACTATGTCTAACTTGAGAGAGAGTCACATGTCTAGCTATGTCCATGAGAAGTAGCCAATATTCGTCATTGTGGTGGTAGAGGTCTGAGCCAAGTACAAACCTAACGCCGTCTGGATCTCCCCCCAACACCTCAATTACTTTTCTAAACGCCTCTTTGTAGTACGTAACTGCCACTCTTCTTATGGTGTCTAAATCCCCACCGAGTTTGTTATTAAGCCACGAGTGGATATCTGCCAAAAATATCTGAGTCCTCACGCCCGCCTTCTGTAAATCTACTACTTTTGACATACTCACAATCCCAGTCCCCAGGTGGATAAACCCACTTATCTCAAAGCCTATATAGTGACTCAGTCTGTGGCCAGTCTCCAACAACTCTCTCAACTCCTCCACTGTGATCACCTCTTCAGTGGGATATCTCAAAATTAGAGACAGCCGCCTCTCTACATCCATTGAATTTGAAAAAACTTACGTATATATAACACATGTCTAGTTGTTTTGAAAAAGTGATAGAGGGCGAAGTCCCCGCGGATGTATTTATTGCAAGAGGCCACCCCAATATTACAGCCAGGAATAAAAGAACTTTAGAAATTACAAAAGATCTATACGTGACGAAGAGGGGGGATTGCGTAGTGGCTTGTTGTGCAGAAAAAGGCGCGGGTGAATTAGATAGAGAAGTGCTAAAGGCCTTGGCGAAGAGAGGAGTTGTAATAGTGGCACTAAGCGTAGGAGATGTATGGGACTACGTCGTCGGAGAGACTCCCCTCGCCACGCCGACTTCTAACTGGAGAATTGTAGCTAGGAAGAGTAGATATGTCGAGAGCTCCACAGTGGCAGTTTCTATAAATAAAGCAGCGGTTGACCTCGACAGAGGACTTGTGGCTAGACTAAGAGAGAGCGCCCCCGTTAGAGTAATAATTGGCGTGTGTCCTACGTATATATAACTCAATGAACTCCGTAATGTGTTTACCACACTCCGTAGCTTAATAGCTAGAAAAATATTTCACATAGCTTTTGTCTTATTACTAGCCGTACCTTTTTTCACAAATATATCAATTTATATATATATAGCTATTTTGACATTTTTTAGTGGATTTATCTATTCTATACAAGTAAGAAATCCATCTATGTGGAAAGAAATTAGACAAAACTTTTTTAAAACTATCGAAGATGTATTTACAAGACTAGAGGCTTTATTACCAGTGGAGAGACTTGAGCTAAGGGCGCAGTACCAAAAAGTTTTGAAACAACTTGAAGAGCTTATAGACACTGTAGAGAGAGACTACGAGAGGAGACATGGGTACCTTGGGGTTTTAATGGGCGCCGTCGGCTTCACAGTGGCGTTAATAATTTTTGGGCCGGCCCACCTACTTGCGTCGATTGTAAGCATGGCGGTTTACGACGCTGTAAGCGCTATTGCAGGCGCCACAATCGGCGGTAGGAAAATATTAGGCAAAGCCACTGTCTCGGGCACCGCGGCGGGCTCTGTTTTGAATATTGCAACTTTGACTCTTGTTGGATATACAATAGAGGGAGCTATTTTGATAACACTATTCGTAGTGATAGCCGACGTCTTAACTCCAGAGGACAACTTGACAATTCCTCCGGCCGCAGCAGCTGGATCCTACCTATCTCTTCTCCTGTAGAAAATCCTCTCTACTCTAACGCCTAGTCTTTTTGCAGCATTTGTCAACCCACTGTCGTCTGTTATTAATACACAACCTTTTTCTAAAGCCAAAGCCAAGACAGAGGCGTCAGCTATAGAGAGGTCTTTAAACTTATTCAATAACTCATCTATCTTCTCTCTACCCACGTCTACAACTACGACGTTGACTACTTCAACAAGAGCTCTAGAGACTGGGTCTTTCAACTCTTCTATGACTTGCGGAGTGGTGTACAACACACCTTTAAATAGTCTAACGTCATGTCCATGGATAAATGCAGAGGCGTCTAGTACATAACACATAACTACACGCTTCTCAATCTTTCAAATACTCTATTTAGAAAATTAAACTCCCCCACCACCGCCAGTTTTAGCCTCCTGTCTCCACGCCTAATTTCAAATTCTCGACTAATGGAGTTAATCCTCCCGTCGCATACCAACACAGAGTCCTCCCGCGTCTCTACTAACACACGTGTTGTGCTTAACACAAACGGTCTTAAGAACGACGTATATGGAGCGATGAAGGATATGACCACCACTGGCGATTTATAATCAACTACAGGTCCAAAAGTAGATATTACATATCCAGTAGTCCCCTGGGGAGTGGAGACTATGACTCCATCAGCTCTACCCACTAATTCGCCCTCCTCTGTTACAATTTTAAAAGACATCAATCTACCAGGCTCTCTACGGTAGATAGATATTTCATTAACTGCCACGCAGTTAGAAGTCTCTAACGTCATTAACTCAATTATTTTATACTGCCCACTTTCTATTTTCTCTACGATATTCTCTAAGGGAAGTGTAGGAGGCGCACTTCTGTAAAAATTCACTCTGCCAAGCCCCAGGTGTATAACAATTGTGTTAAAAATACATGGAAATCTCCGCACAGCCTCTAGTAAAGTCCCGTCGCCCCCCACTATAAACACATGGCTAAAAAACTCGCCACAGTGAAAGTCATACATCTTATACTTATTTTTTAAAAACGTGGCGACGTCTACTAAGTCTGGACGCGCATATACACCAAACACATACCATCGGCGTCTGTAAGGTATATAAATTGTTCGCAGTACTTAACCACTTATTGAAAAATTTTTTATAAAAAAAGCCGATTTATAATAGGTATTGGAACTCCTCCAGCCCTAGTCTCTTCAGCGTCTCGTACGTAGGCTTCCCATCCACCCAGCCTCTCCTTGCGTAATATTCTTTAATCCCTTCGTCAAACATCTTAGAGGCAGTGTGGCCTTTCGCGGGACCTGTTTTAATAGGCTCTCTCATCTTAGGCGGCAGTTCGTCTCTCACCCACCTCCCCTCTTTTACATGAAACAGCCTCTCTACATTAAAAATACGCTCTCCTACAGTGAGTAGATCTTCGCCACTAACTCCCCAGTCATACGCCGCGTTGAATAAGTCTGCCAAGTGGCTTTCAAACACACCGTCTTTGTCTAAAGTGTCGAATTTACAATACGTCACCGAGTCTGTCAAAGCCATTAAGTGTTGTGCATATATCACAAGTTTTACTTGTTTACTTATACACTCAGCCGTCTCGCACAGAGGGTCTACTTTCTCCGGCACGCCCAGGACCTCCCATGTGGGCGTATATGCCTCTAAGTGGTCGCCTCCTCTATTCGCCGTTACGTACGAGATGGCGAAGCCCTTGAGTGCTCTTGGGTCGTAGGCAGGGAAGCCCTGCCCCCTCGAGCCGACGAAGGCGTCGGGCGCGCCGTATTTATTAGCAAGTCTCCAGTCTCCCTCTGCCAAGTCGTCTCCAATTCCGTCTCTATAGGCGAGTTTATACACTAGATCTATCAAAGCGCCTGCGTCTCCCCAATCTACGTCGTATTTCACTTTGCCTCTCTTCACTAACTCTAAGAATGTGCCAAGGGTATTGCCCAACGATATTGTGTCTAGACCAAGTTCATTCGCCAACTTCTCTAATTTTAATACTGCGTCAGTCTGTGAGAGACCTAAGTTGCCTCCTAGACTCCACGTAGATTCATATTCATACTTTATCTTCTCACCCGCCACTTTATAAGGCCCGGAGGGCACCGTAGTTATTTGAGTACATTGAATTGGGCACAACATACAGCCGTGGACTTCTTTTACATAGTTCTGTTTGATATACTCTCCACTTATTTTCTCCGCCTCCTCAAAATGACCAGTTTCAAAATTCCTAGTGGGGTAGCCGCCGATTGAATTTATAATATTTGTCAATACATTAGTGCCGTATTGATGTAAAGCTTTTGAGACGCCTGCATTCATGAGCTTTGTGGAATACTCAGTGGCTACTTTGAGGAATTTCTGCCTATCTACAAAATCTCTCATCGGGTCGTGAGTCCCCCACACCACAATCCCCTTTAGTTTCTTAGACCCAGCCACTGCGCCCAGCCCGCCACGTCCAGCGAAACGTTCATAGTCGCTAAAACGCAGGCCGGCTATTCTTACTAAATTTTCACCGGCGGGTCCGATTGCCATAACACCTGCTTTTTTCTCATCGGGCTCAAAACCTGCGTCTTCTAATAAGGCACGTGTGGCGGCTCCAGTCCATTTGCCCCAAATCTTCTTAGCTGATCTAATAGAGACCTCGCCGTCTTTAACCAATATGTAGACCGGCTCTTCGGCTCTACCCTCAACTATAATGCCGTCGTACCCAGTCCTTCTAAGCCAATAGGCGAAGTTACCACCTGCATTAGAATGAGTATATGAATTTGTCAATGGGCTTTTCCCCACTACGTTAATTCTACTAGTGGCTAAGTTTGCAGTACCTGACAGAGGGCCTGCGAAGATGTAGAGCTTGTTAGAAGGCGAAAACGGATCTACGCCACGTGGTAGTTCTTTTAGAGCAAGATAGGCGCCGAGGCCTCTGCCGCCTATGTATTTTTTTACAATATCTTCTTTATATACTTCTTCTGAAATTTTTTCTGTACTTAGATCTACTCTCAGTACTTTAAATACTGCCATATGATAAAAATTTTTGTTGTTTAAAAGTATTATTTCAATTTAAATCGTCGCGAGACTCTGTTATCTGATTGTAGTTAATTATAGTTAATTCTAAATTTCTCTAGAGTATTATACTATTTTTTAAAGTGTTCGTGTTGAATTTATAAAAAATCTCTTTGTCAGAGGTCACATGGTGTGGATAATTGTTTCCATCTCGTTGATATTTCTCCTACTTATTTTACTTACACGAGACAATATATTTGCCTCTCTGCTTCTAACGGGGATAGGAGTTGTGGTAGCTATAGGCACTGCGTTTTACCTAGGGCCTTTAGCATTCATACTGGTCTCTCTTGTGTATATAGTTGCTGCCCTAACTCTTGTAGTCATAGCCGCAGCTACTTTAGGTGACGTCAAAGAGACGCGAGTGTTTAGGTCGATTTCTCTCGCTAGCGCGGTGTTAGTCGCCACTCCAGTGTTGGCAACTATAGAGGGCGGCGCTGTTCCGGCGGCTGTTGGATTCGATTTTAGATTAGTTCCCCTACTGGCCGCCTTTGTCGTATTTATTTTGAAAATAGCCACTGAGCTGTCAATATGATAGAGTTATTTTTCATAACTGCTTTATTCACCGCCGGTTTTCTTGTCATAGCCACTGCAAATTCTTTAGTTAGAGTAATCATCGGCGGGGAGATCATTGTTTTAGGCGCAATATTTGCGTCTGCCTACAGCGCCGATTTATCAATGTTGGCAGTGGCCGCCGGCGTAGGCGTTGCGGAGACGTTGTTATTCATAGCGACGTTGTTTAGACTTGCGAAGGGGGGCTATGTATAGCGAAATCTTTATCTTAATTACAACGCTATCGGTGGCATTGGCGATTCTGTCAGCTAGAGTAGGCAGAGCCGCGGCCGTGGCGTCTATACTTGTGATGTTTGGCTTTCTCGCCATTGAAAAGAGCCTACTGCTCTCTCTACCGTATGTAGGCGACGTGTATATAGCCATAGATAAATACAAGGCGCCATTTATCGCCACGTCGCTTGTACTCGGGCTTTTAGTGACTATATACGCGCCGAAGTATTTAAACCACATAAATGCAAAGAATTGGTACTACACTATACATGCCTTATATGTATTGTCATTTGTATATATAATACTATTTGAGAACTTAGTATTTGTATTTATAGCACTTGAGCTTAGTATTATAACAAGTTTTATACTAATATGGTACTTTGGATATGGGAATAGAAGAGCTGTGGGGTTGTTGTATTTCATATGGGCTCAAATCGGGTCTATTCTCTTCCTAATCGGCATTGCCATGGCTGGGTATTTCGACGCATCTTTCTTCAAAGCCGCGGGACTTGCCTCTCTCTTAGTGCTACTTGGACTATTAATAAAGATGGGCACGGCTGGCGTCCACTGGTGGCTCCCCTACGCCCACGCAGAGGCCCCCACCCCACTCTCTGCGCTACTTAGCCCCGTCCATGTGGGTCTAATGGCGTATTGGATTTGGAGACTATTAGTGGGGGCCGGCTGGCCGGTCGAGATATTATACATCTACGGCCTCGTCACTGCAGTCTACGGGTCAATTCTTGTCTTTAGAGAAGTGGATATAAAGAGGGCTCTTGCAGACTCCACAATTGCGAATATGGGTCTTTTAGTAGCCGCAGCCTCTATTGGAGGCGACCTCGGCTATATAGCTACTGTGTTATTATTTGTGGGACACGCCTTTGCGAAAGCATCGGCATTTCTATTGTCTGGAATATACATCGTCTCAATACATACGAGGATTTTAGACCAGCTTAGATGGAATATGTCTATTTTCACAATTTCTGTCTTGGCCTTCGTGGCTCTCTCAGGCGTATTTGGACTAACCTTAGTGGGCAAGGCTTACTTAGCCTTAGGCGTGCCGAAGACTTTAACAGCTGCTTTAGTCTTAATAGCGGCGCTTTTCTCCACGGCGCTGTATAGTTTCTATCTACTAAATAGAATATACCGCTCGGGGCAGGGGGAGGTAGAAGTCTCTAGAGACATGTATATAACAACTCTAATTACAGCAGCTATGCCATATGTGCTCTTACTGATGTTGCCTTTGTTATGGATCTAGAGTTGTTGATACTAGCGGCGTTTTTAGCCGTCGTCGTAGACTTGGCGCTGAAGAGAGGCGTCGCCGCAGTGGCTGTAAGCGGGCTCTTCGCCTTGGCGATGTACCTAGACTTGGCGAAGCCAGCCACTAATTTGTTAAAACTGGGGAGTCTGGAGTGGGGTTTGTTGTTCTTTATCTCTGTGGTGTACTTCACTATTTCTATATACTCATTCTACTACATTAAAGAGGTAGAGAGAAAGAGGTGGTTCTGGGCTTGGATGAACCTTTTCTACGCCTCGATGGTTCTATTCGTCGCCGCCGACCACTGGGCTTTGTTATTAGTGGGATGGGGAGGCCTCGACATCGCTAGCTGGGGGCTTATATTAACTTATAGAGATGAAGAAGATCAAGGCCGCGTTGGCCTAGGCGGCAGATCTTGGGGGATTGAGTGGCTGTGGACTCCCAGCGCCTCAGCGCTCAGGGCGATTTTAACAGTAGAGGTCGGCACAGCGGCGATTTTAGCTGGTTTAGGAATTGCCATGAGGGAGACGCCGTACATAAGCCAATGGGGCGTTCTGCCAGACGTTGCCGCAGTGATGTTTTTAATTGGGGCCTTCGCCAAGGCGGCACAACTGCCGTTTACCGATTGGTTAATGACCGCCATGTCTGCCCCCACGCCTGTAAGCGCCTTGCTCCACTCATCGACGATGGTGAAAGCGGGGCCTATTTTATTGTTAAAACTCGGCCACGCCATGCCGACGTGGGCTATAGACGTCGCATTCGTCGTGGGGATTGCCACTGCTTTATACGGAGGCCTTGTGGCTCTAGCTCAGAGAGAGCCTAAGGTTCTCCTAGCCTCTTCTACTGCGTCGTACCTAGGCCTTATCACGGCGTTTGTTTTAAAACACCCGGCGGAGGCTCTGTGGCTTATATATTCACATGGAGTTGCCAAGGCTACTTTATTCATGGCCGTGGGGCACGCAATACATACAAACCACAGTAGAGTGCCTGAGCAATATCCAGCCGTGGCTAAGATATCTATGTTTATAGCTCTTTTAACTCTAGTGGGCTTGACGCCTTTAGGAGCTGCGGCGAAGGCTGAGGCAGAGTGGTGGCTTTTGATATTTTCATTATTGACAGCTGGATATATTGGGAAGCTTATCTTAAGGACACAGACTGTGTGGAACTGGGGCGCCATGGCGTGGCCATACACAGCGCTAGTAATAGTCGGCAGTTTCTCCGTCTTAAATTCTGCGATTAACCCCGTGTGGGGAGTGGCCTTGGCGGGACTTGCGCTGTCCTATCTCCCAACTTCAGAGTTGTTGTACAAGAGGCTTGGGCTCCCTCTACTGAGCGACTTAGTCATCCCCACGGTGTTTAAAACATTGGCGAAATTCGTCACAACTTTTGATAGATATATCGACCGGGTGTTAATGAGCGCAATGTCTCTCTGGATGGCGATATACGGCACAGTCGCCGCGTTGGAAAAGGCTATAGATCTATGGCTACATGGTTGGGTACCTGAGATGTTTAGAGCTACTTCAAGGGCGCTCTCTAGACTTTCTTTTGAATATTACCTATACCTCCTCGGCGTGGCGTTAGGCGTAGTGTTTATTTTGGCAGTATGGCTATGGATATAGTAATATACATTACAATATACATAATATTGAAGATTTTAGTTAAGAAGTCTTGGCCAATTGATTTTGTATACATAGCATTAGTTGCGTATTTATTATACGGCCCAAGTCTCCATACAGTAGTCTTAGCGCTGCCGTTTCTCTTGGGGGTAGTTATGTTAAGCCGTGGGAAGTTGATATACGAGGCTGGTACAGCCTCTGCGATTGCGTTTACTGGCGTATATTTAATGGCGCAGGAGCCGGCGTATATGAAAGCCCTAGGCTTCGCCATGGCGTCTATTGCGCCTGCGGCTTTATTGCCGACTCTAGGCGACAGAGGCTCTCTAGAGGGGTTATTTAGATATTTAATCATCTCGACGGCTGCTAATGGCTTTATGATAACCGGTCTGGCGCTTAGAGATATGTATCCAGACTTTGGGAACTTTTTTATCATTCTTGCAATAGCAATAGAGCTAGGCGCCGTCCCTATGTTTTTATGGGTGGTAGATGTCTATAGCCGATCCGCCGCCGCCGGCTTGGCGGCTTTAGCTAGTCTACCAAAACTCGCAGCGGCGTATGCCTTTGTGTTTATAAAGCCGGCGGGGCCTGACTTAGTATTTTACACAATTGGGGCTCTCTCTATGATAGTGGGAAACCTAGGCGCGTTGACTAGCCACGACTTGAGAAAAGTCTTTGCCTACTCTACAGTGGCACACGCCGGCTTTGCGTTATTTGCCTATCCACTAAGCCAGTGGCTGGCCTTCCTCTTAGTGTTTGCAGACGTGTTGGGCAAAATGGCGTTATTTAACCACTTAGATAAAGGCTCAGCAAGGTGGGGGGCCGCTGTGTTAGTCTCTAACCAAATAGGAATACCCCCGGTCTTGGGGTTCTGGCCTAAGCTCTATTTAATTATATACACAGCAGTGACGTTAGGCACGGCGGCGGCTATTTATATTTTGATAAATATCGTATTAACAGTGCCCTATTATTTCAGAGCTATGTCGTCGCTGCCGCCTGGCCAGGCGATGTTTCCAAAAGTCGCGGCTTCTCTCTTAGTATTTATCGGCGTCATAGCCCCTCTCTGGATTTCTTATTTACTATCATGATTATTAATTTGAATTTTTTAAAAGCTCCTCTATGCATAACATAAATAAGCTATATGAAATTTTTAAGTAGATAACATGAAATTACTTATGCGTATAGAGACAGTTTGGGTGGGGAGGGGCGGACAAGGCATTGTTACTGCAACTTATATCATTGCCAACGCCTCTATCATAGACGGTTTTTACGCCATTGCAAATCCTGAGTTTGGCGCAGAGCGTAGGGGGGCTCCGGTCAAGGCCTTTTTAACAAGACGCGACGCCCCTATAGAGGATCTAGAGCCTGTCAAAATGCCAGAGGTGGCTGTTGTGTTTGACGACAAATTAATCGACCCCATGAGGTTTGTAATTGACGCAGTGCGCCCGGGTGGGTATGTAATTCTGAATTCGGGAAAGGCGCCAGAAGAGGCTAGGAAACTTGTGGGTAGAGACGACGTCCATGTTGTAGTAGTCGACGCGATTGGGATAGCGAGAAAACACGTTAAACTAGATGTCCCCAACGGCCCGCTTGCAGGCGCCTTTTCTAAAGTAATGGGGTTCCCTAAGCTAGAGTCTATTAAACAAGCATTTGAAAACCAATTGGGGAAGGCTGTTGAGGAGAACTACGCAGCTACTAAAGAGGCTTATGAAGTAGCCGTGGTGATACCGCCAGCAAAAGTAGACCCGCTTATGGGGTATACGGAGATTAAC